>CAYNHD010000199.1:0-7677 GCA_964396775.1 uncultured Thermoflexus sp.
CCAGTTCTCGATGCCGTATTTGTCGGTGACGTAGCGATGCTTGTTGTTCGTCTCGCCGACGCGCGCATCAACCACCACCGTGTCGTTGTGCCCGGCGATCAGGCGCGGGTAGCCCGCTGCCTGCAATTCCTGGATGACGCCCTCGATCTGCCAGGGCGTGCTGGAACAGGCCGGGTACCAGGTGTCCCAGGAAATGTTGATCTTGAGGATGGTGTCTTTGTCTTTGGGCAACGCCTCCTGGTAACCGGCCAGGCGCATGACCTGGCGCACGTCGTCGAGCACCGTCTCCGGCGTCGTCTTGAGGATGGCGACCTTGCCCTTGCCGGGAAATTCGGCCATGAGAATCCCGTCTCCTTGTGCATGATCGTTGTGGCACGATTGTAGCACAGACGCACCGCTTTGCCTGATACAAAAAGGCGACGCTGACCGGGGCCGAAAGCCTGAACCGCAGAGGCGCAGAGGGCGTGGAGAAGAACCTGAGAGACCGTTTGAAAAGGTCTGCAACCCCACCCTAAATCCCTCCCCGCAGGCGGGGAGGGATTTCAAGAGCAGTCCTTTCTCCCTTCCCTCGCTTGCGGGGGAGGGGCCGGGGAGGGGGTAAAGATACCTCTCAAACGGCCTCTGAGGACGCGCTTATCTGACGTTCCTCTGCGTTCTCCGCGCCTCGGTGGTGATGATCTTCCGCTCGCAACTGGAGAGCGTGCCCTGGCCGGAGCCGGTCAGGGCGTGGGGAACGAGCGCAGCGGCACAACCGTGTCCACGATGATCTGCGCGGCCCCTTCGATGCCGACCTTGCCCGTGTTGATCACCAGGTGGTAGAGGGTGGGGTCGTCCCAGCGAATGCCGAAGAAGCGGCCCAGATACTCGGCGGTGGCCCGATCCTGGCGGGCGATCTTCTGCTGCGCGGCTTCGACGCTGAGGCCCTCGATCTTTTGCAGGCGGGCGATGCGCGTGCCCTCCGGCGCGATGACGCGCACGTGCAGCACGTTGGGCATGTCCTGAAGGATGGCCTGGCCGCCGCGCCCGACGATCACGATGTCATCTTGCTCGGCGGCGGCGCGAATGGCCGCCTTGATCAGTTCGACGTATTGCGCCTCGTCCACCGTCTCCGCCGTCAGGCGGACGTGCCCGGCGGCGTCCTGCTGGCGCACCTCGACGCGCTGTACCGGGCGCGGCCCTGGGCGCAACAGCCGCGCCAGGAAGTTCTGCACCTCGTAGCGGTCTTCGGAGTAGTCCACCACCTGCTCACGCGACAGGCCCGCCTCCGCCGCCGCCTCGATCATAAGCTGCTTGTCAAAGTAGCGGTAGCGGAGCATCTCACAGACACGGCGGGCGATCTGCTCGCCGCCGCTGCCTACCTGCCGCGAAATGGTGATGACGGCCATCCGACCTCTCCTCACAACATGACGCGCCCGGCCTGCCCGCGCGCATCAGCCGCGCGCCGCAGTGCCCGTTGGAGCGCTCGCCGGCGCTCCGATACTGCCTGAATTCTACCCTATTCTGGCGCGCACCCGTACTGGCCGCTCTGCACAAGTGCATCTCACGATGGGGGTGAAATACGTGAATCGCAGAGACGCAGAGGACGCGGAGAAGAACTAACGCTCTCTCCAACCTATCTTTTCTCTGCGCGCTCTGCGCCCCTGCGGTGATGCTCTGCCCCAGCGCCCGTATGCACAGGCTCTCAGGCGGCGGCTGCCGCAGCCAGGTGCTGGACGGCACTGGCGATGATGCCCGCCGCAGCATCGAGATCGAGCAGGCCGGTGTTCAGGATCATGTGGTACAGCGCCGGGTCGTCCCAGGAAATGTTGAAGTACCGCTTGAGATACTCGGCGCTGGCCCGGTCGCGGTCGGCAATGGTCAACTTTAGCTCGCTCACGCCGCTGACGCCTTGCTCGCGCAGCCGCTGAATGCGCTCTTCCAGCGGGGCGATGACGCGCACATGCAACACGCCCGGCTTGTGGCGCAGCACCGCCTGGCCGCCGCGCCCGACGATAACCATATCGCCCTGCTCGTAGGCGCTGATGATGGCGTAGCGGATCAGGTCCACGCAGCGCGCCTCGTCCAGCTCGCGGGCGGTCAGCGTGTCAATCAGCTTGTGCGCATCCTCGCGGATCAAGACCTGGCGCACGGTGCGCGGGCGACTACGCAGCAGGCGCGACAAGAAGTCCTGCACCTTGTAGTGGTCTTCAGAGTAATCCACAACCTCCGCCTCGCACAGGCCGGCAGCGGCAGCAGCTTCGACCATCATCTGCTTATCGAAGCGGCGGTAGCCCAGCAGGTCGCAGACGCGCTCGGCGATCTCGTCGCCGCCGCTCCCGGTTTGACGGGAAATGGTGATCACGGCCATCTCGCACCTCCTGCACATCTGGCACAGAACGCTCGCCAAAGAACACAGCGGAATCCCTGGCGCGGGGTGGGCGCTGGCGCGCCCCCGGCTTGCAGTGATTCCGCGGTGTGTGGCTTTCCCCGCGCTGCGAACGCGCTTTCTCTCAGTATACGGGAAATCGGTAGGCCTTGTCGAGAGGGATGGGCATGGCTGTTTATGGGGGGTGGAAGAACATTGAACCGCTGAGACGCAGAGGACGCAGAGAAAGACTCAGAAGATTCTCTCGCTGTTTTCTTCCTCTGCGCTCTCTGCGCCTCGGCGGTGATCTCTATGCCCTCAGAGCGCCCCACGCTCGCGCTTGCCAGGCCGTGCCAGCGCCCGTACAATGAGAGGTGGGGGTAGGGCGCGCTTGAGGCACATGCAGATAGGAAACAGGGCCAATGGCGGTACTACTCGTGATTGAAGACGATACCGAACTGCTGCGTATGATCAGGCTTGTGTTGGAGAAACACGGCCACCAGGTCTACACCGCCGAAAACGGCGTCGAGGCGCTCTACCAAGTCAATGCTTTCCGTCCAACGCTGATCATCCTCGACCTGATGATGCCGCTGGCTTCGGGCGAGGCTGTGCTGGAACACCTGCGCAGCACGCCCGACCTGCGCGGCACGCGCGTGCTGGTCGTCTCCGCGCTGCCGACGGCTCACCTGACAGCCGAGCAGCTTGGCGCTGACGACGTGCTGCAAAAGCCGGTGGAAGTCGCCACGCTCGTCGCCCGCGTCGAAGAACTGCTACGCCAGGCGGAGCCAGAGTAAGGCGGCGCGCACTCACGGGCGCAGCACGACTTTGCCCACGCTGCGCCGCTCCTGAATGGTGCGATGCGCAGCGGCAGCGTCCGCCAGCGGGAAGGCGCGATCCACGTGCACGCGCACCTGCCCGGCGGTGTGGTAGGCGAGCATCTG
This sequence comes from uncultured Thermoflexus sp., assembly GCA_964396775.1. Lineage (GTDB taxonomy): Bacteria > Chloroflexota > Anaerolineae > Aggregatilineales > Aggregatilineaceae > UBA2029. Next base: position 3,286 of record CAYNHD010000199.1, read on the forward strand.
CCCGGCCCAGCCGCGCAGCAGCGCATCCTGATCCCACAGGCGGCCCAGGTTCACGCCCAGCACGCCGCGCGTGTCGTTGGCCAGGCGCACCGGGTTAAGCGCCAGCCAGGGCACGCCGAGCGCAAACTTGACCAGCCCCCACAAGGAGCGGCGCAGCCCCGGCGTCAGTGCGGTCACGCCGCAGACGACCAGCCGCCCCGCGGGGGCCAGCGTCCGGTAGCTGCGCATCCACGAGCGCCCGCCGATGGAATCCAGGGCGATGTGCACGCCCGCGCCGCCCGTCAGCCGCTCCACCTCGCGCACGAAATCATGCTGGCGGTAATCAATCGGATGGTGCACGCCCCGCTCGCGCAGGAAGTCGTGCTTGCTCGCGGACGCTGTGCCGAAGATCGTCGCCTCGTGCAGCCGGGCGATGTCCACCGCCATCAGGCCAACGCCCCCCGCCGCCGCGTGGATCAGCACACGCTCGCCGCGCTTGATGCCGCCGAGCGCGACCAACCCGGCATAGGCGGTCAGCGCGGATACGAGGAAGGCCGCCCCCTGCTCGACGGTCATCGTCGCGGGACGCGGTAGGGTGTGCCCCGCTGGGACGCACACCTGCTCGCTGTACCCGCCGAAGCGCGTCAGCGCGATCACGTCCTGGCCGAGGAGGGCTGCGTCCACGCCCTCGCCGAGCGCGTCAACCCGCCCGGCGACCTCGAAACCGGGCACGAAGGGAGGGCGCGGCGCGTCGGCGTACATGCCCAGCCGCGCCACGATGTCGGCGAAATTGACGCCGATGGCCTCGACGGTGACGCGCACTTCGCCGGGGCCGGGCTGCGGCTGCGGGGCGTCGCGCACCTGCAACACTTCCGGCGGGCCGGCCTTGGGAATCCACACCTGGCGCATGGGAGAGACCTTTCGTTGCCCTTCTGCAAGCGAGACTGGCCGGAGCGATCCGACCGGCGCCGAGCTTACCACACGCCCGGCGAATCGGCACGCGGCTTGACCGCACCCTGATTTGCCCCTGCCCCACCATGTCGCTATGCTATGAGCACGTCACAGTGCCCACCGGAGCGAGCCTCATGGCAGAATTAAGCGGCCACATGCTGGGCCAATACCACCTCGGCGAGCTGATTGGCCGGGGCGGGATGGCCAGCGTTTATCGCGCGCGCCAGGTGTCTATGGACCGCGATGTTGCCATCAAGGTGATGTCGGCGGCGCTGAGTCACAATGCCGAGTTCGTCGCCCGCTTCGAGCGCGAGGCGCGAGTCATTGCCCGGCTCCAGCACCCGCACATCCTGCCTGTGATTGACTTCGGGCGCAGCGACGAGCACATCTACCTGGTCATGCGCTATGTCGAGGGCGGCATCCTCAGCGACCGCCTGCGCGCCAGCACGCTGTCTATCAGCCAGGCCAACCGCTTCCTGAACCAGATCGCTTCGGCGCTGGAGTACGCGCACCAGCGCGGCGTGATCCACCGCGACCTGAAGCCCAACAACGTCCTGCTCGACGAGATGGATAACGTCTACCTGACCGACTTCGGCATCGCCAAGATGCTGGCCGCCTCGACTACCAGCGCGCACAGCCTGACGGCGACTGGCAGCGTGATGGGCACGCCCGCCTATATGGCCCCAGAGCAGTGGCGCAGCGAGCCGGTGGACGCGCGCACCGACATCTACGCCCTGGGCGTGATCCTCTACGAGATGTTGATGGGCGCGCTGCCCTTCCAGGCGGAAACGCCCTTCGGCATGATGTACAAGCATTTCGACACACCCCCGCCGCTGCCCAGCCTGATCAACCCCGCCCTGCCGCCCACCCTGGAACAGGTCATGCTGCGCGCCCTGGCCAAGCAGCCCGGCGAGCGTTTCCAGTCCGCCCGCCAGATGGCGGACGGCTTCGCGGCGGTCGTGGCCGCGCTGCCGCCCGCTTTGTGCGACAGGCCGCTGCCGCGTGCCACGCCAGAACAGATCGAGCGGGCGACGCCACCCGCCGGGACGCGGGCGGGGGCAGTCCCGCCGCCGGTGCCCCCCACCCCCCTGCCGGGCGGCTCGCTGGACGACCGCTCGTGGGCCGGCGACACCGCCGCGCTGCGCGCTGAGCGGGCGGGCGGGCGCGGCTGGTTGGTCGCGGGGGTGATCCTGGCGCTGGCTGTGGTCGCGGGGGTGATTCTGGCCTTTGTTGCACTCAGCGGGGGCGATGGCGAGAACGTGCCCCAGCGCGACACAGCGGGCACGCAGACGGCGGCGGCCATCGCCGCCCTGCCTTCGCCCACGTGGGCGAGTGGGCTGATCGTCCACACGCCGGACGGCACATCGCGCGCCGATCCGGTCACGGCGCTGCCGGGGCGCACGCCGACGACCAGCGACCCACTGAGCGAAGGCACCGCCAGCCCGGTGCCAGCGGCGAGCCAGACGCCCAGCCTCACGCCGTCCCCGCCAGCACCAGCAACGGACACGCCCGCCCCGTCGGCCACCGCCACGCCCTCGCCCAGCGCAACCGCGCGCCCGACCGAGACTCCCACCGCGACGCTCACACCGTCGGCGACGCCCGATCTCGACGCGACGGCGGAAGCACTGCTGGCGTTGCGCCTGAGCCAGACCGCCCAAAGCTGGACGGACACGCCCACGCCTGATCTCGACGCGACCGCCGAGGCGCTGCTCGCCCTGCGCCTGACGCAAACCGCCGCAAGCTGGACGGATACGCCGACCGTCACGCCCACGTTCACGCCGTCGGCGACGCCCTCGCTCACAGCGACCGCTACCCGCACACCCAGCCCCACGCTGACGCCGCCGCCTTCGCCCACGCCGCGCCCCACGTTCTCGCCGACGCCGACCGGCCCGGCCCTGTGCAACCAGATGCCTTTTCGCATGGAGGTAGGCGAAGGCGGGCGCACGACGCTCTACCCCAGGCTGGATACCAACGTGCGCGGTGCGCCTGGCATGGACGGCCCGCTCCTGCGCCAGATTCCGCCGGGGCAGATGTTTGAGGTTATCGCCGGGCCGGAGTGCGCCAGCGGCCTTGCCTGGTGGGAGATCAAGGTGTACGACCGCAGCGGGCTGTGGACGGGCTGGATCGGTGAGGGGCAGAACGGCACGTACTGGATCGAGCCGTTTGAAACGGGGCCGGCGTCCTGTCCGGGGGCGCTGCCGCCGCGCATGGTGCCCGGCGATACGGGGCGCATCACCTACACGCCGCCCGATCCCAGCCGCGTGCGCAGCGCGCCGCGCGTGGAGTCGGGCAACGTCATCGGCATGATCCAGCCGGGAGGGCAGTTCACGGTCGTGTCAGGGCCGGTGTGCGACACGACGCGCCAGCTACGGTGGTGGCTGGTGCGCACGGAGCGGCTGGAAGGCTGGGTGGCCGAGGGTCAGCCGGGTCAGTACTGGATGGAACCCTGGCCATAAATGCGCCAGAGGCCGCTGGCGCGGGGGTGCGCGGCGGCCTCTGCCTGTCGTTGAGACGTGCTGTTTAGGCCAACGACAGCGCCCAGGGTTCCGGGATGGCCAGGAACATGAGCGCCGACGCTGCCAGGGCCAGGTCTTTGCTGAACTGTACTGTCTCCATCATGCGAGCCTGGGGATCGCTCACTGTCCAGAAGTTGTGCATGATGAAGGCGGTCGAGAGCAGGAAGATGACCAGCAACGCCACACCTACGTCCGGGTACAGACCCGACATGAGGCTCAGGCCGCCGAGCAGCAACACCACGCCTGTGCCCAGGGTGGCCAGTTCAGGCATGGGCACGCCCTTAGAGCGCGTATAGCCCGCCATCGCCTTGAGATTCAAGATGTGGTTGGAAGCGTTGTACAGGTAGAACAAACCGAGCACGATGCGCCCGACGAGAAAGAGTGCGTCCGTCATGTGTCCCCTCCTGGTGGTTCGACGCCAGACTGTCCATTCTTATACTTCCTATATGGAAGCAACTTCGCAATATAAAGTATAATGATGAGAAGAGTGCTTTGTCAATGGCGCAAGGCATCTTCCGATGAAACTCTAACAGACAGGATCACCCGCTATGGCCCACCACTCTGCCGATCACTGTCCCATCGCCCGCGCCGCCGCCCTGATCGGTGACACGTGGACGCTGCTCATCGTGCGCGACCTGACGCACGGCAGCCGGCGTTTCGGCGAGCTAGAGGAGTCGTTGGCCGGCATCAGCCCCAAGACGCTCTCGCAGCGCCTGAAGACGCTCGAAGCGGCCAACCTGATCTCGCGCCGGGCATTCGCCGAGATTCCGCCGCGCGTCGAATACGCCCTGACCGAGAAAGGGGAGGCGCTGCTGCCGATCATCGAGGCCATCAAGACGTTCGGCGAGCAGCATCTGCCTGCCGATGAATGAGGGCCGCGCGTGGGTCGGCGGGGCGTATCTCATTTCTGGGGCAAAAGATCACCGCTGAGGCGCAGAGAGCGCAG
>CAYNHD010000200.1:0-7623 GCA_964396775.1 uncultured Thermoflexus sp.
CCTGTCATCACCGGTTGTGGGAGCGGGGCATGGTGCACCTGGAATCGCTGCGCCTAGGTTGTGTTGACATTTGACGCAAGAGGCGGACAATAGCGCCTCATGACCACGGTAACCTTATCTGACGAACAGTGGACGAAAATCCTGGGATTTCTACGGGCTTGTCCCCATGTCTACGTGGGGCAAGAGAGTGAGTGCCGCCGCTTTGTGGAAGGCGTGCTGTGGGTGCTACGCAGTGGGGCACAATGGCGCTTGCTGCCAGAGCGGTACGGGCGCTGGAATAGTGTCTACAAACGCTTTGCGCGGTGGTGTGAGCACGGCGTGTGGCAACAGATGATGCGCCACTTTGCCGACGACCCAGATATGGAAAGTGTGATGTTGGACAGCACGGTGGTGCGAGCGCATCCGTGTGCGGCAGGGGCGTCAAAAAAACGGTGGTCAAGCGGCGCAGGCATTGGGCCGTAGTCGAGGCGGGTTTAGCACCAAGATCCACCTGAAGGTCGATGCCCTGGGCAACCCCCTGGACTTCCGCTTGACTGGCGGCGAACGGCATGATAGCCCGCAAGGGAAAGACCTGCTGGGGGAGCAAGTGGGACAGTATGTGATTGCCGATCGAGCCTATGATAGCGATGACCTGCTGGCCCATATCATCGAGCAAGGGGCGATTCCTGTCATCCCGCCGCGCAGGAACCGCAAGCAACAGCGCGAGTATGATACCTGGCTTTACCGGGAGCGTGCTTTGGTGGAATGCTTCGTGAACAAGCTCAAGCAACATCGTCGCATTTTCTCTCGTTTTGACAAGCTCGACAGCCGTTTCCTCGGTTTCCTGTATTTCGCCAGTGCTCTCATTTGGTTACGATGAAATGTCAACACAACCTAGAGGCCACAGGGTTGCGAATTGCGAATTGCGGATTGCGAATTGAAGGACTCTCGTGCTCGTGTTCCAGGGCGGCGAGGCGGGTCGGGTGGTCAGGGGGGAAATGGTCGAGGGAAGCGGTGGGGCGGCTCATGGGCGACGATCCTGGCGGACAATGGCCCCAGCAGGGCAGGCAGCCACGCAGATCATGCACCCCCAGCAGCGGCTCAAGTCCAGGAAAGGAGCCTCGCCCCGGTCAATGATGCGGATGGCGTTGCCCCGGCATTGGTGGCGCGCCAGGCACTCATCGCAGACCAGGCACAGTTCCTCGTCAATGCGCAGCACCAAACCGTCGCGGGCAGTCCCAACGTTCACAGGCAGCCGTCCTCCGTCTGCGGGGTTAGATGCGCGCGCGGGGGCGTTGGTTGTTGGTTAGCGGTTGTCAGTCTTCAGTTGTCAGTGATCAGAGAGAGCGCATGGTCGGAGTTCGGGGCCGGGAGCCTGGAGTCAGGACGCCAGAGCATAATCTTCTGAGAGGCCGTTTGAGAGGTATCTTTACCCCCATCCCCGGCCCTTCCCCCGCAAGCGAGGGAAGGGAGAAAGGACTGCTCTTGAAGTCCCTCCCCGCAGGCGGGGAGGGATTTAGGGTGGGGTTGCAGGCCTTTTCAAATGGCCTCTGACTCACCCTTCCCTGGCAACTACCGACAACTGACGACTGACGACTAGCACTTCGCCGTAACTCGCGCGTAACTGGTCTGCGCTAGGCTGCGGACAACTAGAGCGTCTCTTTTCTGCTTTTTGGACAACCGCATGACCTACCCGCAGCTTCCCCCTATCGGCATTGCCGGGACGGGGGTTTACATCCCGCCGCAAGTGATCACTGGCCAGGAGATCGCCGCGCGCACCGGCCTGCCCGACTTTGTTGTGCTGGAGAAGATGGGCATTCGCGAGATTCATATCGCCGGGCCGGAAGACACGATCACGGCGATGGCAGCCAAAGCCGCCCGCCGTGCCCTCGACGCTGCCGGACTCGATCCCCTGCAACTGGACGCCGTTCTCTATCACGGCAGCGAGTACAAGGATCACATCGTCTGGTCGGCGGCGTCCAAGATTCAGCAGATGATCGGCGCGCGCAACGCCTTCGCCTTCGAGACCTACGCCCTGTGCGCGGGCGCGCCCATCGCCTACAAGGTGGCGCGCGACATGATGCGCCTGGACGACCGGCTGCAGCATGTGCTGCTCGTCTCGGCCAGCCGCGAGAACGACCTGATTGACTTGGGCAACCTGCGCACGCGCTTCATGTTCAACTTCGGCGCGGGCGCGGGCGCGGCGGTCTTCCAGCGCGGGCTGGCGCGCAACGTGGTGCTGGAATCGGCGGTGCGCACCGACGGCTCGCTGGCTGACACGGTGGTGCTCACCCCCGCCGAAGAGGGGTTGCGGCTGATGCCGCCAGAGATGGGCACTCTACACGGGCGGCTGGATGTGCAGCACGCTGAGTATATGGCCGAGCGGCTAGAGCAGGTGTCGCTGGCGAATTTCGCCGCCGTGATCACGGAGGCGGTGGAGCGCAGCGGCTATGCGCTGGGCGACCTGCGCTTCCTGGGCATCACGCACATGAAGGCGTCGTTCTTCCGCGAGATTCTGGCGGCAGTCGGTCTGACGCCCGATCAGGCGGTGTATCTGGATCACTACGGACATATTCAGAGCGTTGATCAGGTGTTGGCATTGGAACTAGGCCTGGCACAGGGCAAGATCAACGACGGCGACCTGATTGCACTGGCGGGCGCGGGGACAGGCTATACCTGGAGCGCGACGGCAGTGCGCTGGGGATAGCGACTCAGCAGAGCCACGCTTTGCGACAGGCTGCGCCTGCCCTGACCACCGAAACGACAGCTTTGAGGGAGGATAACTGGCAATGGGCACACGATTAGCAGGCCGCGTCGCGCTGATCACTGGCGCGGGACAGGGTATTGGCCGGGCTATTGCGCTGCGTTTTGCGCTGGAAGGCGCGAAAGTGGTAGCGCTGGATGTCGTCCCCGACGGGATCAACGCCGTCGTGAGGGAAATCAAGGAGGCCGGCGGCGACGCGCTGGCGGTAGTCTGCGACGTGACACAGCGCGAACAGATCGCCGGGGCGGTGCAGGCTGCGCTCGACGCTTTCGGGCAGATTGACATCCTGTGCAACAATGCGGGCATCACCCGCGATGCGCGCCTGGTCAAGATGACCGAGGAGCAGTTCGATCAGGTGATCGCCGTCAACCTGAAGGGTGTCTTCAACATGACGCAGGCTGTCGCCCCGCACATGGTCGAGCGCGGTTACGGGCGGATCATCACCACCTCGTCGGTCGTGGGGCTGTACGGTAACTTCGGCCAGACCAACTATGTCGCCACCAAATCGGGCGTGATCGGCATGACCCGCGTCTGGGCGCGCGAGCTTGGGCCGAAGGGCATCACCGCCAACGCCGTCGCGCCGGGCTTCATCGCCACCGAGATGGTCAAGACAATGCCGCAGGACGTGCTGGACAGGTTCATCAGCATGACGCCCGCGCGTCGGCTGGGCGAGCCGGAAGACATCGCCAACGCCTTCCTCTTCCTGGCCTCGGACGAAGCGTCGTTCGTCAACGGGGCAGTGCTCAGCGTGGACGGCGGGCTAGTGATGTAGAGGCGTTGTTCTGCTGCCTGGCGTGGGGCGTATTGCGATACGCCCCTACGGACAAATGAGGGCGCTCCCCTGGCACACCCGGCGGGTGGAGTACAATAGAAACAAAGGGAACACGGTTCCACACCTAAAGTGTTAAGGCTGATCATGCGTCAAAAGTCGCTTTACATCACCGATTTCCTGGAGCGCCGCGCCCAACTGACGCCGGAGCGCCTGGCCATCCGCGACACGATCAGCGGCGCGGACGTCACTTACGCCGCCTGGCACGCACAGGCCAACCGCACGGCCAACTACCTGCGCGCGCTGGGCGTGGGGGCGGGCGACCGCGTGGCCGTCTACGCGACCAACTGCCTGGCCTACCTCGACCTGTGGATGGCCTGCGGCACCATCGGCGCTATCCTGCAGACGCTCAACTGGCGGCTGACGCCCACCGAGTTAGACGACCTGATCCGCGACGGCGCACCGGTCGTGCTGGCCTATTCGGGCGCGTTCGCCGAGAACGTCAACCGGTTGCGCGCGCACCTTCCCGGCGTGCGCCATTTCGTCGCGCTGGACGCGCTGGCTGATCCTGCCGACCGTCCCTTCGCCGAGCGCGACGCCCACCCCGCCACCCTGCACGCCCCGCGCCCCGCCCTGGACTGGGACTCGCCCTGGGTGATCTGCTACACCGGCGGGACGACCGGCCTGCCCAAAGGCGCGATCCTCTCTCATGGCAACATGACCTGGAACAGCATCAACACAGTGGTCAGCTGGGGGCTGGACCAGGACGACGTAGCCATCCTTAACGCGCCGCTCTTTCACACCGGCGGGCTGAACGTCTTCACCCTGCCGCTGATCCACGTCGGCGGGGCGAGCATTCTCTGCGCGGGCTTCGACGTGGATCAGGTCTTCGATCTGGTGCAGTCCGGCATGGTGACGCTCTACTTCGGCGTGCCGACCATGTTCATCCTGATGCAGCAGCACCCGCGCTGGCCGCAGGTAGACTTCAGCCGGCTGAAGCTGGTCATCAACGGCGGCGCGCCGTGCCCCATGCCCGTCTTCGAGCGTTTCTGGGCCAAAGGGGTGGACTTCAAGACGGGCTACGGCCTGACCGAAGCCGGACCGAACACCTTCTGGCTGCCCGCCGCCGACGTGCGCCGCAAACCCGGCGCGGTTGGCTTCCCGCTGATGCACGTGGACGTGCGCGTGGTGCGCCCGGACGGCAGCGAGTGCGCGCCGGACGAGCCGGGCGAGCTGCTCATTCGCGGGCCGCACGTCACGCCCGGTTACTGGAACAACCCCGCCGCCACTGCCGAAGCCATCCGCGACGGCTGGCTGCATACCGGCGACCTGGCCGCCCGTGACGCCGAGGGCTACACCACCATCGTCGGGCGGCTCAAGGACATGATCATCTCCGGCGGGGAGAACGTCTACCCCGCCGAAATCGAGAGCGTGATGTACCGCCACCCGGCGATCAAAGAGGCGGCGCTGATCGGCGTGCCGGACGCCAGGTGGGGCGAGGTTGGGCGGGCGATTGTGGTGGTTGAGCCGGGCACGGCGCTGACCGCTGAGGCGCTGCTCGCCTTCCTGCGCGAGCGCCTGGCGGGCTTCAAGGTGCCCAAGTCGGTGGTCTTCGCCGACGCGCTGCCCAAGACCGGCGCGGGCAAGATCGACAAAAAGGCGCTGGCCGAGCAGTACGGTAGGTAGTTGAAGGTAATTGAGAGTTTTTTGCAGGTTCCATGCTCTCTAATCTCGAAGTGATTTCAGGCAGATGGCTGAAGAAGTGAGTTGCCATGTTCCGGTTGACCTCACCCCCAGCCTCGCTTCGCTCGGCTCTCTCCCCCTCCGGTATGGAGAGGGGGAAACGAGGCATGTCAGCGCCGAGTGGGGGTGAGGTCAACCGCCAGAAGGACGGAGAACCATGCCCCTGATCCAAGCGAACGACATTCACCTGTTCTACGAGACGCACGGCGATCCCGCTGCCGACCCGCTTCTGCTGATCTGCGGCGTGGGGCAGTGGCGCGCGTCCTGGTGGCGCAACGTCGGCCCGCTGGCCGGGCATTTCCATGTCATCACCTTCGACAATCGCGGCATCGGTGACTCCGACAAGCCGGACGTGCCCTACTCGCTGGACATGCTGGCCGAGGACACGCTCGGCCTGCTGGACGCGCTGAAGATCGAGCGGGCGCACGTCTTCGGGCACTCGCTGGGCGGTGGGATCGCCCTGTTCATGGCCCGCAAGCAGCCCCATCGCGTCGCCAGCCTGATCCTGGCCTCGACGCTGTACTGGGGGCCAAAGGTGACCATGCCCTCAGCGCGGGCCATGCAGGCCCTGCAGGATCGCTCCGGCGACCCGCTGGAGCTGGTCAAGCGCGGCACGCGCATCGCCACAGCGGAGGGGTTTGAGGCGCGCGACCCGGAAGGCTTCCAGCGCCTCATTGACCTGCGCTTCAGCAGCCAGCAGACGCCCGCCCTCTACCTGCGGCAGAGCGGCGCCGGCCTGGCTTACTTCCAGCAGGATCACATAACGGACTTCACGCCGCCCATGCCCGTCCTGCTGCTGGTCGGCGAGCACGATGAGGTCACGCCGCCCGCCAACAGCCAGGCCATCGCCGCCGCCTGGCCAGGCGCGCGGGTGCAGATCATCCCTGGCGCGGGGCACCTGTTCTTCATCGAGCAGGCGGACGCGGCCAACCGCGCCATTATCGAGTTTCTGAAGGGTTAGGGCATGGCCCGTTACGCGCAGATCGCCAGTACGGGGCGCTACGTCCCGGCCCAGGTACGCACCAACGCCGAGCTTGACGCGCTGCTCGGCGAGCCGGTGGATCAGTGGTTGATCGAGAACGTGGGCATCCGCCAGCGCCACCTGATCGGCGACGACGAAGTGACCTCCGACCTGGCCGTGCACGCGGCGCGGCAGGCATTGGAACGGGCGGGCGTCGCGCCGGAGGACGTTGATCTGCTCATCTTGGCGACGGACACGCCCGATTACGTCTCGCCGGGCACGGCCTCGGTGGTGCAGTACAAGCTGGGCGCGGCCAACGCGGGCACCTTCGACGTGAACAGTGCCTGCGCCGCCTGGGTGATCGGGCTGGACATGGCCGCCCGCTACATCGCTACCGACGATGCGTACCGTCATATCCTGGTCGTCGGGGCCTACGGCATGACCCGCTACGTGGACTGGACGGACAAGCGCACCTGCACCCTCTTCGGCGACGGGGCGGGCGCGGTGCTGCTGCGCGCGGGCGAGCGGCCCGGCTTCCTGGGCGGCAACATCAAGTCCGACGGCTCGTTTCACGATTACATGGGTGTCTTCACCGGCGGGACGGTCGCGCCAGCGGGCGGCGAGGGGTCGCCGCGCCAGGTGCTCGAAATTCGCAAACGTTTCCCAGCGGATACCAACAACAAGGGCTGGCCGCCGCTGGTGCGCGCGCTGATGGGGAAGATCGGGCGTCCGCTGAGCGCCATTGACCGCATCTACTTCACGCAGCTTAACGCGCGCACCATCGAGGTCGTGATGGTCGATCTTGGGTTGCCGCTGAGCAAGACGCACATGATCATGGACAAGTGGGGCTACACCGGCTCGGCCTGTATGCCGATGGCCCTCGACGACGCCATCGAGCAGCGCATCGGCCCGCAGCCGGGCGAGCTGGTCATCTTCTGCGGCAGCGGCGCGGGGTACACGATGGCTGCGGCTGCCTTCGTGTGGACGGCGTAGGGAGGGGAACGCATGTATATCGGCGACACACTGGGGCGGCGCGCGATCTACTCCCCCGACCGGCTGGCGGTTGTGGACGCGGGCAAAGCGGCCCGCCCCCACCACACCTACCGGCAGATGAACGAGCGCGCCAATCGCCTGGCCAGCTGGCTGCGCGATGAGGTGGGCCTGGGCAAAGGCGACCGCGTGGGCATTGTGGCCCACGACGGCGTGGAGTTCCTCGACGCTTTCTTCGCCTGCGGCAAGCTGGGCGCGATCCTGGCCTGCTACAACTGGCGCATGCACTGGCGCGAGCTGGCTCAGGTGGTGGGCGACACGACGCCCAAAGTCCTCATCTTCTCCGACGAGTTCAAGGACAATGTGGCTCAGGTCGTGGCTGCGGTCTCGTCCGTGACGCATACCCTGCACATCGAG
>CAYNHD010000201.1:0-7588 GCA_964396775.1 uncultured Thermoflexus sp.
TCTCGCCCTGGCCTACAACGCGATCAAGAGCGCCAACCCCAACGTCGCCGTGATCAGCGGCGCGCCCGCGCCCACCGGCGCAGAAGGCGCATTCGGCACGGCAGCCGTGTGGAACGACGACCGCTATGTGCGCGGCATGGCCGCGGCAGGGGCCGCCAGCTACATGGACTGCATTGGCGCGCACTACAACGAGGGCATCGTCAGTCCCGGCCAGACCTCCGGCGACCCGCGCGATAACTACTACACGCGCTACTTCTGGGGCATGGTCAACACGTACTACAACGCTTTCGGCGGGGCGCGCCCGGTGTGCTTCACCGAACTGGGCTACCTGTCGCCAGAGGGCTACGGGCCGCTGCCCGGCCACTACGCCTGGGGCGCGGAGACGAGCGTCGCTGAGCAGGCACGCTGGCTGGCCGACGCGGTGCGCCTGGCCCGCAACAGCGGGCGCGTCCGGCTGGTGATCATCTGGAACGTGGACTTCACCAACTACAGCGGCGACCCGATGGCCGGGTACGCCATGATCCGGCCCGGCGGCGTCTGCCCGGCCTGCGACGCTCTGGCCGGGCGCTGAGCGGAGAATGCAACGGGGTGCGGCGTTTTGGGCGTATGGCAATACGCCCCTACGGACCCCCGCCGATCAAAGCGTTCTCGTAGGGGTGGGTTTTGAAACCCGCCTCTACAGAGGCGCAGCAGAGCAGCGCCCCTACCTGACAGGTTTTGCACGCACCCTGGCCTTTTGTCCCGGCACCCACCTGTAGAGAGACTGCGCGCATGAGCGGCAACCCACCCGAAGATCGCCCCACACCAGCTGAGCCATCGCGCCGCCCGCCGCCGGAGCGCCGCCAGCGGCCCACGCCGCCACCCGCCGCGCGCCACCTGCGGGTCACAACAGTGACGCCGCAATTCGCCGGGGAGCCGGAGGCCGCGCCACCCCCTGCCCCGTCCTGGCCACAACGCCCGCGCCGCCGCAAGCCACAGCAGAGCTACACCCGTGCTGCGCTCGTCGGGTTGCTGCTGGCCCTGCCGCTCGTTCTGGTGGCGCTGCTGCTGCCGCCTTTCTCGCTGCTCGACGCGGCGGAGATCGCGGACAATGCCCTGGGCGGCGAGAGCGACGTGCCAGAGGGCACGCCACGAGCCTCCGACCGGCTCACGCTGGCGGCGGAGTCGCCGCGCATCGAGCGCGAAGGGCTGGCCGTTGCCGCCGCGCCGGACGCGCTGATCGCCCCGCTCGTCGTGCAGATCAGCGCCCTTGCGCCCACGGATTACCTGGCCGGGCGCTTCCCGGCGCGCGGCTGGCATTGCCCCGCCGATCTGCCGCCCCACCACGCGCTGGCCAGCCCGATCTACAGCCTGAGCCAGGGAGGGACATCGCCCGCCAGCCTGACCGTCAGCGTGACGGCGTTGCCGGGGGCTGCGTCCCCTGAGCGGCTGGCGCTCTACGCTTGGAACGCTACCGCCGGCGCGTGGGAATACCTGGCGGGCGGGGCGGACGAGTCCGGCGCGGTGAGCGTAGAGCTGCCCTACCTGCCACGCTGCGTGGCGCTGCTGCGCGAGATGGGCGACGAGCGGCGCGTCGGGCTGGTGCTGGGCTTGCAGGACGTGCTGGACGCGGACGTGCTGGCCGCCAACCCGACCATTCTGCCGGGGCGACTGCGCCCCACGCTCTCCGGCGCGCTCGATGTCGTGCTGGCCCCCGGTTACGCGACCGGGCAGGGCTACGCGGTGGTGCCCTACGTGCAGAACTTCGTTGATCCCGCCGCGATTGACACCGCGACTGTGCGGGCCATCCTGGAAAGCCCCGCGCTGCGCGTCGAGCACGTCCGGCAGATCGCCGCCTTCGTGCTGGCCGACGCCGGGCACGCCGGTGCCGCGGTGGATTACCGCGCGGTGACCCCCGACCTGCGCGACGCCTACACCGCCTTCGCCCGCGAGCTGGCCGCTGCACTGCACAGCGCGGGCCGGACGCTGACGCTCATCGTGCCCGTGCCGCTGGGCGCGGACGCCTGGGACAGCGGGGGCTACGACCTGGCCGCCCTGGGGAGCGTCGCCGATGGGCTGGTTCTACTGGGGCCGCTCGATCCCGCTGCCTACGCGCCTGGCGCGGACGTGGATCGCGCCCTGGACTGGGCGGCGACCCAGGTCAGCCGCAGCCGGCTGTTGCTCGGCCTGAGCGCGCTCAGCGTCGAGCAGACGGCGGATGGGGCACTGGCCCCGCTGGACTTCGACGCGGCGCTGGCCTACCTGGGCGACGTGGCCCTGGAGCCGCCCGGCGAGACCGCGCCCGGTCAGATCGTCGCCGCGCTCCTGGCCCACCCCGCCGGGATCGCGGCGGAGTGGCGCTTCGACGAGGCGGCGCAGACCTCGGCCCTCGTCTACCGCGACGCCCAGGGCGCTCTGCTGCGCACGATGTGGATCACCGACGCCGGGGCGCTGGCCGCGCGCCTGGCCCGCGCCGCCGATCACGGGCTGGGCGGGGTGGTCGTCAGCGACCTGCTTGCTGGCGGTGCCGCGCCCGGCCTGGACGCCGCCGTGCTCGCCTATCGCCTGGGTCGCCCGCTGGAGGCGGAGCCACTGGCGCTCGAATGGCGCGTGCTCTCCGGCGAAACGGTCGTCGCGCGCGGCGAAGGACAGCCCGGCCAGCCGTTCACCTTCACCGCCTGGGAGCGACCCGGCCCGCTGACTGTCGAAGCGTGGTTCGGCAAGACGCTGGTCGGCGCGGAAACGCTCACCGTCACCGGGCCGGCGGCGACGGCAACGCCGACGCCCACCCCCACCACCGCGCCAACCGGCACTCCGCCCCCAACGACTCCCACGCCCCCGGCGACTTTGACCGGGGTTGCGCCTGGGTCATCAGCCATGCCCCCAGCCACGCCCAAACCTACCGCCGCATTGCCCGACCTGGCCGCGCTGCCCACTGTAGACCCGGCGATCCTGGCTGCCGCCGATCTGGGCACGGAGTTTGCCGTCGGGGTGCACACCGGCGCGCTCAGCCGCACGCTGCTCCAGGCAGGGCGCATGCACATGAAATGGATCGCGCTGGACGTGCGCTTCCGCGTGGGAGCGACACCCGGCGCGCAAGGGGACACCATCGCCCAGGCGCAGGGCAACGGCTTCAAGGTGCTGCTGAGCGTCAGCGGCGACGCAGACGAATTCGCCACCCTCGACCGGGCTGAGTACCTGGCCCTATTCACGACGTACATGGGCGGGCTGGCCGCCTACAGCCCGGACGCGATTGAGGTCTGGCGCGAGCCAAACGCGCTGATGACGGCGGACGACTACCTGCGCCTGCTGGCGCTGTCGTACAACGCGATCAAGACGGCCAACCCGAACATACTGGTGATCAGTGGGGCGCTGCGCCCGCTCGACGGCGATCCCGCCGCTCCCGGCGAAAGCGACGCGGCCTACGCGGGGCAGTTAGCCGCGCTCGGCGCGGCGGGCTGGGCCGATTGCATCGGCGTGCAATACACGCTGGGCGCGGTGTCGCCGGTCAGCACGGCGGGCGACCCGCGCGGTGACAGCCCGATCTACTACCTGCCGGGCGTCACTGAGCGCGCCGCCGACCCCTTCGACGGAGCCAAACCGCTGTGCTTCACGCGCTTCGGCTACCTGGCCGCCGAAGGGTTAGCGCCGCTCCCGCCCGACTACGCCTGGGCGCAGAATACCACGCTCGCCCAGCAGGCCCGCTGGCTGATGGACGCCGTAGGATGGGCGATGGCCGATACGCGGGTGCGCCTGCTCATCCTGTTCAGTCTGGACGCCAGCGCCTTTGCTGAGGGAAGCCCTGAAGCGGGCTACGCGCTCGTCCGCCCGGATGAGTCGTGCCCGGCCTGCGAGACGCTGGCTGCGCTACTGGAGGAGAAGTGAGGCGGGCGTAGGGGTGTATGCGTATACCCCTACACAAGGCTCTCCCCCTCAATCCCCCTCTCCAGCCGGGCCAGAGAGGAGACTTTGACCGCTGGTTGGGGCGTTTTCCCCCTCCCTGGCTTGGCCGGGGAGAGGGCCAGGGGTGCCCATACCACGCACCCGGAAGCCTTAGCTTGGCGCGCATGAGGCGTATGCAGTACGCCCCTACGGGGGTGCAACAGAGCAGCGCCCCCCGCCAGACTCCCGAAGTTTCGGATACTTCGGAAGTCTCCTCTCGCGCAGTGCCCCTCCGAGTCCTCGCTCAACGTTCGCGCCAGCCGATCAGGGTGCGCAGCAGCGCCAGCCCCGCCAGCCCGAACCCGACCGCGCCGAGTATCTGCTCGCCTGCCGCATAGAGCACCGCCCCGCTGATGGCTGTCCCGGCGAAGACCATCGCGCCCGTCAGGCGCGCCAGTCCCCGCTCCAGCCGCGCAACCTGGCGCTCGGCGTCGGGCGTGAGCGCGGCGCGCACGGTCAGCTCGCCCCGCTCGGCGCGGCGCAGCACGTCCTCGGCCAGCGCCGGAAGCTGCACGGCGCGGCGCAGCGTCTCGAAGCCGCTGTCCAGCAGAGGGGCGGCCCGTTCCCCGCTGAGCAGGGCGCGCAACGTCGTCGGGTCGCGCAGATCGCGCAGGGTCAGCTTGAGCGGCAAGGGGGCGGGCGACAGGTCTTCGCGCTCGGCCAGCAGGTCGCGGGCGAACGGCGCGATCTCCCGCCAGGGATCGAACGACGGGTCCAGCCCTGTCGCCAGCCCGCTGAGAATGCCCACGCAGCGCATCAGGTAGAGGAAGTCCTGCGGCACCTGAAAAGGCAGCGTGAAGATCAGGTCGCGGAACTCGCGGCCCAGCGCGGCCATCTCCTGGAACTGCATGGCGCTGATCTCGGACATGCTCATGCCCCACACGCGGTCGAACACCGCCCACGCCGCCTGCTCGATGCGCTCCAGGTCCGCGCCGGGCAGCAGCACGCCCAGTTGTTGGTAGGAATGCACTAGCCGGTGCGCGTCGCGCGCGGTGAGGGCGTAGAGCGTCTCGCGCAGCCCGGCCTCGATCTCCGGCGTCAGCCGCCCGGCCATGCCGAAGTCCACGAAGATCAGGTAGAAGGGTCGCCCGCGCAGCGGCGATCCATCGGCGTGCGTCCCGCTGCCCGACGGCGAGTCCGGGTCGAGCGGGTAGACGAACAGGTTGCCGGGGTGCGGGTCGGCGTGGTAGAAGCGCTGGATGAAGACCATCCACAGGTAGGTGTTGATCAGCCGGCGGGCCACGTCGCGCCGGTCAATGCCCGCCGCCTCGATGCGCGCATAGTCGGTGATCTTGATCGCGGTCACGTCTTCCAGGGTCAGCACGCGGTGCGTGGAATGCTCGCGATAGACGCGGGGGATGTAGATGCCCTTGTCGGCGGCGAACATGCGGGCGAAGGCTTCGGCGTTGTCCGCCTCGTGAGCGTAATCCAGTTCCTCGATCAGCACGGCGCTGAACTCGTCGAGCAGGGCGGGGACATTGGCGCGGCGGGCGATGAAGGGCAGGCGCATCGCCCAGCGCGCCACCACACCCAGCGCCTTGAGATCGGTCGCCACCAGCCGCCCGATGCCGGGCCGCCGCACCTTGACCACCACGCGAGCGCCGTCCGGCAGGCGGGCGCGGTGCGCCTGGCCGAGCGAGGCAGCGGCGACGGGCGTGGCGTCGAACGCGGCGAAGCGATCTTCGGGCGGGCCAAGCTCCTCGACCAGGACGCGGCGAATCTGGACGAAGGGCACGCTGGGCACTTCGTCTTGCAGCGTGGCTAACTCCGCGATCACTTCAGGGGGCAGCACGTCCAGGCGGCTGGAGATGAACTGGCCGAGCTTGATCATCACCCCGCCCATGTCGGCAGCCAGGACGCGGAACTCGCCCGCCCAGCGTGTCAGGCGCGCAGAGCGCCCGTGCGCCACACGCTCGCGCCCGATGATGCGGCGCAGCACCAGTTCCCAGCACAGGATGCGGGCGAACAACCACGCGGCGAAGCGCAGCGTGCGCCGGTAGCGCCGCCATTCAATGCCGTACCCGGCGAGTTCGTCTGGCAGGCTGCCGGGCGACGAGCGCGGGCTGCTCAGGGGGCGATCTTCAGGCGAGCGAGCCGCTTCACCAGGCGCGAGGCTTTCGGACATCGTATGCTCACAATCCCTGCCGATTCATTGCCCGGCAGTATACCCCTTGATCCCCCTGGGATGGCAAAGAGAGCTTCCCGCACGCTGACCAGCAGCAAGCCGCCGTTGACACAGAGGGCGCGCGCTGAGCGGCGTTTCCCTCTTTGGTGATATGTACTACTATGAAGGAAGCCGTCAGAAAGGTCGCAGGTTTCTGGAGCGCGCG
This sequence comes from uncultured Thermoflexus sp., assembly GCA_964396775.1. Classification (GTDB taxonomy): domain Bacteria; phylum Chloroflexota; class Anaerolineae; order Aggregatilineales; family Aggregatilineaceae; genus UBA2029. The sequence continues at coordinate 6,252 of CAYNHD010000201.1, forward strand.
GGTCCGTAACCCGCTGGACAGGTCACTGGCCTGCCCCTACCCGGAAGGAGGGGGAAATGAAACTCTTGCGGTGTGGTTTTTCGCTGTTGGTGGTGGTCGCGGCACTGGCCCTGGCCTGGCCCGCCGCCGCTCAGTCCGATCAGGTAGTCTACTCGACAGGCCAGTACTTCCAGAACGGCGTCATGCTCTGGCGCTCCGACACCGGCCACATCTGGGTCATTGCCCACAACGGGCAGGTGCTCAACTTCCCGGCGGCGTCGTACAGCGGCCTGCCGGACAACCCGCCTCTGAGCAGTGTCGTCGGCAATCGCCCGATCCTCGGCTTCGGCAAGGTGTGGAGCAACTTCTCGCAGGTGCGCGACCTGATCGGCCCGGCGATCTATCAGGAAGTCGGTTTCTTCATGCGCATCCGCACAGTCGGCGACACGCTGTATCTCACCCAGTCCAACGGCATCGTCTACCAGATCAACCCCGACAACACCTGGGTCTACGCGGAGCAGCCGACGGAGCCTGGCCCGCGCATCATCTCGTTCACATCGGACAGCCAGAAGGTCAACACAGGCGGCACGGTCACCGTCAGTTGGGCGGCGCATGGCGTGGACGCCGTGCAGATTGAGGTGATCGATCCGACGACGGCCAGCCTGATCGGAAAGCTGCCGTTCTTACCCCTGACCGGCAGCCAGACGATCACCGTGCCGGTGGGCATGACCCCCCGGACCCTCAACATCACGCTGTCGGCGGTGAAGATCACATTCACCAGCGCCGGCGACCTCTACGATAGCGTCGAGGAGAAGAGCATCGCTGTGGAGATCGTCGAGCCGGCCATCGTCGAGAACTCGCCCGGCGCAACCTTCCAGAGCTTCGAGCGCGGCTTCATGATCTGGCGCGCCGACACGCTCGACATCTACGTGTTCCTCGATTTCGGCAGGCTGGGAGTGGGCGGCGGGCGGGTCAGCGTGTTCCCACACAGCGCCTACAGCACCCTGCCGCCCAACCCGTATCAGGCGGTTCCGCCGGGGCGCGTCCGCCCGGAGTTCGGGTTCGGGCAGGTGTGGGGCAACACGCCCGCTGTGCGCGAAGCCCTCGGCTGGGCGACCCGCTCCGAACAGGGGTACCTGGCCACGGCCCGCCTGGAGAACAACGTCCCGGCGTCCATCACCGTCCCCGATGGGTCTACCATCGGCCTTGACCTGGCCGCTGGCCGCTGGAGCTGGCTCGACATGCAGCCGTGACTGGGTAGCAGGGGCATGGTGGGGGTGTGGCAGGGGCGGGTTTGCAGACCCATAGGCATTAAGCTAAGCCGCCTCTCCCCCTAAATCCCCCTCTCCAGCCGAGCT
>CAYNHD010000202.1:0-1120 GCA_964396775.1 uncultured Thermoflexus sp.
CGTGAACTCGCTCGCCGAGAAGTACGGCGACGACCGCCGCACCGAACTGGCGCTCGACGTGATGACCGACTTCGTGGACAGCGACCTGATCCGCGACGAAGAGGTGCTGATCAGCCTGACCGAGCGCGGCTACATCAAGCGCGTGCCGGTCGTCGCCTACCGCTCGCAGCGGCGCGGCGGCAAAGGCGTGACCGGCATGGCGACGCGCGAAGAGGACTCGGTCGAGCACCTCTACGCCGCCGGCTCGCTCGATCACGTCCTGTTCTTCACCGACCAGGGCAAGGTCTACTCGCAGCGCGCCTACATGATCCCCGAAGCCGGGCGCGGCGCGAAGGGCACGCTGATCAACGCCTTCCTTGCCCTCCAGCCGGAGGAATACGTCACGGCCATCGCCTCGGTACCCACTTTCGAGGATACGGCAGGCTATTTCGTGCTGTGCACGCGGCGGGGCCGCATCAAGCGCGTGCCGGTCAGCGCCTTCGCCGCCGTGCGCAGCAACGGCCTGATCGCCATGAGCCTGGACGAGGACGACTACCTCGGCTGGGTGCGCCCCTCCTCCGGCAAGCAGGACGTGATCCTGGTTACGCGCAATGGCATGAGCATCCGCTTCAACGAGCAGGATGTGCGCGTGATGGGTCGCCCCGCTGCCGGTGTGAGCGCCATCCGCCTGCGCGGGGACGACGAAGTGGCCGGCATGGATGTCATTGACGACGGGGGCAAGGCGCTGCTGGTCGTCACCGAGTATGGCTATGGCAAGCGCACGCCCTTGCGCGAGTACAGCCAGCAGCGGCGCTACGGGTTTGGCGTCCGCACGCTGCGCAACCTGCCCAAGACCGGGCGGATCATCGGCGCGCGCGTCGTCACGCCCGATGACAGCCTGACGCTGATCACTGCCGGCGGCACCGCCCTGCGCACCGAAGTCAACTCGATCAACCTCTACGGGCGGGCAACGAGCGGCGTCAAGCTGATTGACCTGCCCGACGATGACGTGCTGGTAAGCATGGCCCTGGTCAGCGAAGAGGAGGAGCCGCCCGGCGACGGCTCTGCCGCGCGCGAAGCGGCGCTGGCCGGGGACGGCTACGTGCTGCTCGACGACGAGGACGGCTACGAAGACGACGAG
>CAYNHD010000202.1:1220-7546 GCA_964396775.1 uncultured Thermoflexus sp.
CGCAGTGCCGTACACTTGGGCCATGCTCACCGATCCCATCTCGCTCGAAGGGGGCCAGGGGGCGCTGTTGGCCTTCCTCCCCCAGCCCGACCCGAACGCCATCGCCGCTGCTGCCGTCGCGCTGGCCAACACCGACGGCGGCGCGATCGTGATCGGCCTGGACGGAGGAGGCATCTATCGCGGCCCGCTAGACGGGGCCGGGGTCGCCCGCGCCCTGCGCGCCGCCGCCGACTGCTGCACGCCGCCCATCCTGCTCGGCACGCCGGAGATCATCAGCACGCCGGGCGGTCCGGCGCTGGCCGTGCGCGTCCCGCGCGGGCGGCGCGTGCACGCCCTCAGCGATGGCAGCGTGCTGGCCCGTAGCGACTTCGGCAACCGCGCCCTCAGCGGCGACGAGATTCGCGGGCTGCTCAGCGCCCGCGCCAACGGCGACTTCGAGACGGAGGTCGTGCCCGGCGCGCGCATCGCCGACCTCGACCCGGCGCTGCTGGCCGCTTTCATGGTCGCGCGCGCTCACCGCCTGGGGCGGCCTGTCGAGGACGTGCCGCTCGACACGTTGGGCGTGATCACGCCCGATCACGGCGTCACCGTCGCCGGGCTGCTGCTCTTCGGGCGCGACCCGGCGCGCTGGCTGCCGCAGGCTGGCGCGCAGCTCCTCCGCTACCTCGGCCCCGCCGGTGACGCGCACCTCGCCTTCGAGCGATCCTTCGCCGGGCCGCTGGTTCCCTTGTTCGACCAGCTGTGGGAAGCCATCCGCGCGCAGATGCGCGCGCCTGCCGGCGAGCCGGACGCGCTGGAATACCCCGCCGCCGCCGTGCGCGAGGTGCTGGCCAACGCCCTCTGCCACCGCGATTACCGGCTGCGCGAGCGCCTCACCGTGCGCGTCTACGCCGACTGCCTGGAAGTGACCAGCCCCGGTGGGCTGCCCGCCTTCCTGACGACGGCTCACCTGGTGGGAGGGCGTTACAGCCGCAACCCGCGTCTGGCGGGTGCGCTGGCTCAGTGGGGTTATGCGGACGGGAGAGGCGGCGGCGTGCTGCGCATCCTGCACGCGATGGATCGCCGGGGCGCGCGCCCGCCGCTGATCGAGACGGGGCCGTACAGCGTCACCGTGCGCCTGTTCAACGAGTGCACGCCAGGGGCGGGAGCGTCCGCACCGCTCCCCGAAGACGCCCTCAACGTGCGGCAGCGGGCGGCGCTGGCCTACGTCCGCGCGCACGGCAGCATCACCTTCCACGAACTGCGCGCGCTGCACCCCGCCCTGCGCCCGGACTTGCTGCAGCGCGACCTGTCCGCGCTGGTGCAGGGCGGCTATCTGCGGCGCGTCGGCGGGCGCACAGGGGCGTACTACCTGCTGCCCTGACGCCTACGCCCCGTCGCACAGCGCGCGGATGTGCGGCAGGGCATGGCGCAGCGCCCGCTCGCGGTGCGTGACGTAACCCGCCTTCTGCTCGGCTGGCAGCAGGTGCATCGTGCCAAGCAGCATCCCCCACTCCGCCACGTAGAAGAGCGACTCGAAGGGAAAGCCCTCGATGCGCAGCGGATCGGGCTGCTCCAGGATGACGCCGCGCAGCGTCCCTTCGAACAGGGCGATGGCTCCCGTCTCCGTGCCCACCGCGAGCGCCGTGCGGAACTGCGCGCCGCGCCCTGCAGGAGGCACCCCGCGCAGCCGTTCCAGGCAGTGGGCGATGATCGCCTCGTCGCTCATGCGCGCCTCGCCCGTCCAGCGCCGCACGCGGATGCCTGGCTCGCCGCCCAGCGCGTCAATCTCCACGCCCGTATCATCGGCCACGACCACGAACTCGCCGGGCGGCAGCCGCTGAAGGTAGGCGTGCGCCTTGAGCGTCGCGTTCTCTTCCAGGGTCACCCCCGGCTCCGGCACGTCCAGCGAAAGCCCGATCTCGTGCGGCGCGGCGACGGGCAGCTCCGCCGTCGCCAGCAGGTGGCGGACTTCCATGATCTTGCCGGGGTTGGTGGTGGCGTAGAGCACGGGGCGCATGGGCGTTGTCTCCGCTGGAGCAAACGGCGCCGATCACGCCGCGAAGTGTACTGCGCGCGCCGTGCAGCGGCAAACGATCGCGCGGAGACAAAGCACAGCGAGCCGAACCGTAGGGCGTATTGCCATACGCCCCTACGGGCGGACTTTGCCCGCCCCCTAACCAACGCGGGCGAAGTGCGGTACACTTGGCCCCGTGAACGCGAATCCCCACTCTCAGGAGCCCGGACCCTATGCCCGTCTATATTCTGCTCAGCACCTTCACCGAGCAAGGTGTGTCGTGCGTCGTCGAGGACCCGTCGTGCCTGCGCCGCATCGGCATGGACATCGAGAAGCTCGGCGTCAAGGTGCTCGACCAGTACGCGACGCTTGGCCAGTTCGACTTCGTGCACGTCATCGAAGCGCCGGACAACGAGACGATTGCCCGTGTCAGCATGGAGTTGATCGCGCGCGGGCACCTCAAGCCGCTCAGCCTGCCCACCATCTCGATCAACGACTTCATCAGCCGCCTGAGCCTCGACCGGCGTCCTTAGCGTCCGGTTGAATTGGCCTGGAGCCATTTCGTGGGAGGCGAGCGCGGTAAACGTTGAAAAGACGCCCAGGATGAGAGATAAGGTCGCCAACAGTACTTCGATATGGTGGATATCGGGTTAGAACGATCATCCACCAGCCCATGTACATGTATCGGGCGCTGGTATGAAAGCGCGAGTGACTTTAGAACCTGTTCGTGTAGTGGATAATTGGGGGTTCAACCATCGCCAGCTTGCCCAGATTGTGCGAATTATCCAGGAACATCGTGTCGCACTACTGGCCGAGTGGAATAGGCATCACCGGGAACGATAGGAGACTAGCGCCATGTCGGACATGTTCAAGTTCAACGCCGAGTCTGATCGCCCGGTACACGTTGCCTTCCGTGAAGGCAAAGTGTGGGTCACCCTGGCCGACGGGCGTGTGATCGCCAACCCGCTCGATTGGCATCCCTGGGCTGGTACAGGCATCTCCTGAGCAACAGGCGCATGTCGAACTCAACGCATTCAGCGTCTATTGGCCAGACCTGGACGAAGGACTGGACATCCAGGGCATGATGATGGGCATTCCCTCACACCCACCGCACAAGACGGAGAATGTAACAGCCTGAGCCTCGACCGGCGGCCTTGTATCGAGTCTGGCTCCCAGTACAGAAAAGAACAGGGCGTGCTCATCGCACACCCCGCCGTTTCTATCAGCCAGGACCGGGTGACGCTCAGTCGCGCCCACCCCGCTCGCCGCCGCCGTGACCGCCGTGCCCCCCATGACCACCGCGATAGCCGCCCCGGTCGGGGCCGCCGCGCCGGTCACGATCCCCGCCGCCACGACCACCACGGTCACCACCACGCCCGCCACCGCGTCCACCGCGGTCGCCGCCGCGTCCACCGCTCCGGCCACCCCCGCTGATCTTGACATCCGCCGCGCGCGCTTCTTCCAGCGTCCAGCCTTCGAGCACGGCCTGGCGGCTGAGGCGAATTTTGCCGTCGGAGTCAATGTCGGTGATCATGACCATGATCTCGTCGCCCACCGCCACCTCGTCCTCGATGCGCTGCACGAAGTGATCGGCGATCTGGCTGACCGGCACCAGACCGTCCTGGCCGGGCAGCACCTCGACGAACGCGCCGTAGGCTTCGACGCGCGTCACGCGCCCGGTGTAGATGCGGCCTAGCTCCGGCTCCTCCACCAGGGCCAGGATCATGTCGCGGGCGCGCTCGGCGCTCGGACCGTCCGGGCTGGCGATGAAGACGGTGCCATCCTCGGCGATGTCAATCTTGGCGTCCGTCTTTTCCTGGATGGCGCGCACGGTCTTCCCGCCTGGGCCGATGATCATGCCGATCTTCTCGACATTGACCTTGATCGTCAGGATGCGCGGCGCGTAGGCGCTTAGCTCCGTGCGCGGCGCGGGGATGGCAGCCAGCATCACGCCGAGAATCTGCATGCGGGCTTCGCGCGCCTGGGCCAACGCCTGGCGCAGGATGGCTTCGCTGATGCCCGTGATCTTGATGTCCATCTGCAGGGCGGTGATGCCCTGTTCCGTCCCGGCCACCTTGAAGTCCATGTCGCCCAGGTGATCTTCCATGCCCTGGATGTCGGTCAGCACGGCGTAGCGGTCGCCTTCTTTGACCAGGCCCATGGCGATGCCCGCCACAGGACGGATCAGCGGGACACCCGCCGCCATCAGCGCCAGGGTGCTGCCGCACACGCTGGCCATGCTCGTGCTGCCGTTGGACGACATCACCTCGCTGACCACGCGGATCGTGTAGGGGAACTGGTCTTCGGGCGGGATCATCGCCCGCAGCGCCGTCTCCGCCAGCGCACCGTGCCCGATCTCGCGGCGCTTGGGGCCGCGCAGGAACCACGTCTCGCCGGTGCTGTAGGGCGGGAAGTTGTAGTGGTGCATGTAACGCTTGGTGTCTTCCGGGTACAGCCCGTCAAGCGGCTGGCTGTCGCGCGGGGTGCCCAGCGTGCAGATGCTGAGCACCTGCGTCTGGCCGCGCTTGAACAGGCCAGAGCCGTGCACGCGCGGGATCAGGTCCACTTCGGCGGCCAGCGGGCGGATCGTCGTGTAGTCGCGCCCGTCGGGGCGCACGCCATCTTCGAGGATGCGCCGGCGCACTTCTTTCTTCAGCGTGGCGTCCAGCGCCTCACTGACGCCCTTCGCCGGGATCGGCTCTTCGTCGCTGCCGGGGCCGCTGGCCTCGTACTCGGCCAGCAGGCGCTCGCGTAGCTCGTCAATGGCCGCGTTGCGCTCCGAGCGATCTGGCGTCTCAACCAGGATGCGCGCGATGTCAGCGGCGATCTTGCCCTCGACCTCGGCGGCCAGTGCCTCGTCCACCACTGCCGGCGTGTACTCGCGCTTGGGCTTGCCCACCTGCTCGCGCATCTGGTTCTGGACGGCGATCAGGCTCTGCATGGCTTCGTGCCCGAAGCTCAGCGCGCGGATCATCGTCTCTTCGTCCACCTCGTCGGCCCCGGCCTCGACCATGATGATCGCTTCGCTGGTGCCAGCCATGCGCAGGTCAAGCTGGCTGTTCTCCGTCTCCGGGATGGTCGGGTTGAGCACGAACTCGCCGTCAATCAGGCCCACGCGCACCGCGCCAATCGGCCCGCCCCAGGGCACATCGGAGATGTGCAGCGCGGCGCTGGCAGCGATGATCGAGAGCATGTCCGCGTGGTTTTCCTGGTCGTGGCTGAGCGGCGTGACGATGACCTGCACCTCATTGCGCAGGTCCTTGGGGAAGAGCGGGCGCAGCGGGCGGTCGGTGACGCGGGCGATGAGGATGCTCGCCTCCGACGGACGCCCTTCGCGGCGCATGAAGCTGCCGGGGATGCGGCCCGCCGCGTAGAGCTTCTCTTCGTAGTCCACGCTGAGCGGGAAGAAGTCAATGCCTTCGCGGGCAGCGGCGCTCATGGTCGCTGTGGCGAAGACGACGGTATCGCCCAGGCGGACGGTGACTGCGCCGCCGGCCTGCTCGGCCAGCTTGCCCGTCTCCAGGACGAATTCCTTGTCGCCGACCATCGCCACGAAACGGTGGTTGGCCGGCATTCCGGTTGAGTTAGACATAGGGGAAATCCTCCGAAACTAGTGCGCCCGGAGGTCAGGGACTGGAACCTGGTGTCAAGCGCGCCGCACCCAGCAAAGGCGCTGGCTTGACCGCATGTTCCAATTCCTGCCGCTCCGGGCTGACTTCACGATCAGATAGGTTGTCGGCTCACGACCAGGCTCGACCCTGCTTGCGCAGAACGACTGGCCGGCGGAACACTGCTGATGCTATTCATGCTTTCCTGTGCAGTCAAAGCGCGGATCAGCCGACCCGCGCTCTGAACACTCTCGCTGCCTAGCGGCGCAGACCCAACCGCTGAATAAGCTCGCGGTAGGAATCGGGGTTCTTGCGGCTGAGATACTTCAAGTGGCGGCGACGCAGGCCCACCAGCTTGAGCAGCCCCCGGCGGCTGTGCTCGTCGTGTTTGTGTACCTTCAGGTGCTCGGTGAGCTGCTCGATGCGCGTCGTCAGAATGGCGATCTGCACTTCGGGCGAGCCGGTGTCGTTTTCGTGCCGGCCATAGCTCTGGATGAGTTCTTCTTTGGCTTGCTTGGTGATTGACATGGCTGGCGTCCTCGTGGATTGCTGTCACCGGGCGAACCGGACGTTGGCCCGCCGGTCAGAAACGATACGAGCCTGCAACGCGGCTCATTATACCACCGGCGTGGGGGCTTGGGAAGTCTCAATGCGCGCAGGGGTCCACGAACGAGTTGTCAGCCAGTTGTGGAAGGCCTCCATCCGCCGGCCCCTTCCCCCAG
>CAYNHD010000203.1:0-7542 GCA_964396775.1 uncultured Thermoflexus sp.
ATGCGCCGTGCCCTGCACGCTACGCCGAGCGTGCGGAGTTCATAACACGCTCTAGAGAGTGTGGGCGGCTGGCAACCAGGTGCGCCGCCAGAGGGGGTGCCGGGCATGGGCATCGTGGGAGCATTCAATACCATCGGCAAGGTGATGCAGGCGCTCACCGTCGTTGAGGGCATGACCAGGCTGGCGGGATCGCGCCAGACACGAGCACAGAACGAGGAGCAGAACATGAGTGAGAAGAACAAGCGCACGGTGATGGAAGAGATCGAGGTCGAAGGGCAGCAGCTTGTGGAGCGCATCAAAGAGCTGCTGCGCGAGGGCAATGTGCGCCGGCTGCGCGTCAAGGATGCGAAGGGCAAATACCTGCTCGAAGTGCCGCTGACTTTCGGCGTGGTGGCTGGCGGCGTCTTCATGCTCGCCGCGCCGACGCTCACCGCGCTCGGCGCGCTGGCCGGGCTGCTTGCCAACGTCCGCATTGAGATCGTCCGCGAGGTGGACGAGGACGAGGGCGAAGGGGGCGGCGAGCCGTAGGACGCAGACGCATCCAGCAGAAACGGGCGATCCGCACGGCAGGGGATCGCCCGCTTCTTTCTGGCAGAAGAACATTACCACAGAGGCGCAGAGGACGCGGAGAAGAACTAACACCCTCCTATCTCTTCTCTGCGCTCTCTGCGCCTCTGCGGTTCAAAGAATTCCGCCCGACACTTGGGCAGCGATCACGGGCAGGTGATCGCGCTGTGCTCGGCCAGCGACGTGGTGAATACGTGGCGCAGGTTGTCGCACGAGCGGAAGTAAAGGTACTCCGTCTGCGCCGGGTTGAGCACGGCGTTGATCGCCGTCAGGCCGGGCGAGCAGATGGGGCCGGGCGGCAGAAGTTCGTCCAGCGGCGCGCCGTCCTGCTTGAGGTACGTGTTGTACATGTGGTTGGGCTGGGCGCTGTTCAGGGCGTAGTAGTCGGCTTCGCCGCTCAGATCGGGCCACCAGCGCCCGTCGCGCATCCCAATGGCGTACTGCACGGTCGGGTCGGCGTCGAGCTTCATGCCCCGGCTCAGGCGGTTGAGATACACGGAGGCGATGAGCGGCGCTTCGTCCAGCGAGACGGCCTCGCGCTGGACGATGGAGGCCAGGGTGATCGCCTGGTACATGGTCAGTCCCTGGTCTGCTGCCTGCTGGATCATGGCGTCGGTGATGGCGCTGTTGAAAGCCGCCAGCAGCGTCTCGACCAGGCTTGCTGCGGTCGCGTCCGGTGGCAGCTTGTATTCGCCGGGGAACATGAACCCCTCCAACGAAGGCGGACGCCCGTCGCTGAGCAGGTCGGGGATGCCGAAGCGCGCTTTGAAGGCGGGCGGGATCGTCGCGCCGGGGTTGACGACGGCCATGAAGTCGGCGGCGCTGAAGCTGAGCAGCGGGTTGCCGCCGACCGCGTTCTGGGCGACCTCCTCCAGACGCCAGCCGGGCAGCGTGCCGAAGGTGATCGAGGCGGCGCTGGCGTCGGTGAGGGCGTAGGCGATCTGTTCCAGCGTGCTTGTCTGCTGCAAGAAGTATGTCCCCGCTTCAAGCTCGCCATCCAGCCGGTAGTAACGCACGTAGTCCACAAAGAGGTCGGTGTCGGTGATCAACCCGGCAGCGCCCAGGTTGGCGGCGATGCTGTAGGCTGTGTCGCCGGGACGCACCTCGAAGCGGCGGTATTGCGGGTCGCTCCCGGCGGGTGAGGTCAGGACATCCTCGTGGCGCATCAGGCTGACGCGCAGCCGGATAGCCGTCAGCGGACTCAGCCCCTCCTGGCGCGCCCAGAGGTACACGCCGACGCCGACGATACAGGCGATGAGCAGGATGCCGAGGGCGCTGGCGAAGAGGACGGCGAGGATGCCGCGTGTGATGTCGCGCTGCTGCATGAGAGAGCCTCCGAAGTGGGCCGGGCACTGCCCGCATTATAGGCGCAAATGGGCGGCGGTCAAAGGCGGACGCCCGCCGCTTGGCCTGCGCGCGGGCGGCGGGAGCGGATCATGCCTCTTCTTCGCGGGCCGGTGCGACCGGCTCCGGCCAGGGAACGCCCTCGTCGCGCAGCGCGTCCAGGAACGATTGCAGGATCACGGCAGCGGCTGCGGCGTCCACGCGCTCTGGCTGGTCCCGGCCCGCTTCGGTCAGCAGGTCGGCGGCCTCCTGCGACGAATGGCGCTCATCCCACAGATAAACGGGCACAGAGATGGCCGCCGCCAGGCGCGACGCCCACAGTCGCACGGTGTCTGCCTGGGTGTGGGCGGTGATGTGCGGCGGCGAAAGCGGCAGCCCAACCACGACAGCGATCGCGCCCTGCTCGGCAATGACGCGAGCGATCGCGGCGAAGTCGGCGCGGCGGGAGGTGCGACGCAGCAGGCGCAGCGGGCGGGCGATCAGGCCGGTTGGGTCGCAGACGGCCAGCCCGATGATCCGCAGCCCGTGATCGATCCCCAGCAGCCGCCCCGGAAACGGCGTCACGCTCACGGCAGGCGCACCTCAACGGCGATGCGCACCGGCAGGACGGGCATACGCGGGTACCAGCCGGGCCAGGTGGCAATGCGCGGGGGATGGGCCGGGTCGAGCAGCAATTCACCTTCCAGGCGGCGGCGCGCTTCGCTCACGCTGACGCCGCGCGTCCGCGACCGCACATACTCCTGGTCAATGGCGACGGCGACGCTGCCGCTGACGGTCATCAGGAAGGTCACGCGCCCGTCCTCGGCGAGGTGGAGGAGGTCGCCGCGCGCGAAGGACAGGGCTTCGGGGGCGATTTCCAGGCCGGGCTGGACGTAAGGGGCCAGGCTCGCGTAAGCGACCTGGCGCGCCTGGCGCTCGTCCACGATGACCGCCTGCACGTCAGCGCGCAGGTCGAGGGTGACGCTCTCAGCGGCGTCGCCCACATAGGCGCTGAAGACCGTCCATTCCGGGCGCTCGGCGCGAATGGTGATCGAGCCGGGCACCAGGAACTGGTCGCCGGCAAGCTGATAGAGCAGCGTGTCGCGCGCGCGCTGGAGCACCTGCTGGCGGCCCAGCACGAGCAATCGCTGGTGATCGTCGGCGGTGACGACGCTCCGCTCCTGGATCGCGCCGCCGAAAGTGGCGTTGGGGTTGGTCACGGCGACCTGCCCGGCCAGGTCGCCCTCGACGCGATTGATCGCGCCGGGGCTGACGTTGCCTGCCGTGCCGGAGTGCTCCGGCAGCGCCCGGATGGGCACCTGGACGGCTCCCTGGTCGCCGCTGGGCAACGTGGCTTCGGCCACCGTCTCGAAGCGGACGGGGTAGGTGTCGCTGGTGGCGACGACCGTGCCATAGGGGACAAGCAGCGGGGCGTCGGTCAGGTTGGTGAAGGTGACGAGTCCCTGAGCCTGGCTCGCGCCCGCCGAGGCGCGCCCCGACGAGGCGACGGTCACGCGGCTGGTCGCCTGCAAACTAACCACGGTGGCGGGCATCCGGCGGCCCTCGATGTCAATGTCGGTCAGGGCGGGGTCGGCGACGATCTGCACGGTTTCGAATACCTGGCGGCTGGCGGGCGTCAGCGTGACGGTGGCGCTGGGGGCGGCCACGAAGAAGCCCACTATCACAGCCAGCACGCTGCCCAGGAAGGCGATCCAGCGGAGGGAGTTGTGGCGTTGCGCCTGGGCGGGCGGCAGAGACGCGCGCTGCTGGAGGATGGCGTCGGCCAGCTCGGCGCGGGCGAAGTCGTCAGGTGGGGGGACGAAGATGCGCGCGCGCGGGCGATGCCAGGTGGCGCGTTGGGCGGCCTCCGCGCTGGCGAAGACGGAGATGTGCAGGTCGCGGGCGTGCTCGATCACCGCGCGATCCGTCGTGACCAGGGCCAGGCGCATCCCCAGGCGCGTTGCCTGGCGCAGCACGAGCAGCAAGTCCAGCTTGTGCGGCAGAATCGTGCCGGAGGCGGGCCAGACGAGCAGCACACGTCGGGCGCGGACGAAGGTCAGCCGGTCGCGGATGGTGACCGAGTCGTCGTCCGGCTCCAGGTGGAGGATGTGCAGGTCGGATGGCATCGCCCAGTCTCAGACTTCCGAAGTCTTCAAGTCTTTCGGAAGTCTTCTGTTCGCGTCAGGCAGCGCCAAGCGCCGCCACAATCAGGTCGTGCGCGTGCTGCAGCGCCTCGTCGAGCCGGGCCGCGTCCTTGCCGCCGGCCTGCGCCAGGTCGGGCCGTCCGCCGCCCCCGCCGCCGACGATCTGCGCTGCGGCCTTGATGATATTGCCGGCGTGCAGACGCCTGGTCAGGTCTTTGCTGACGGCGGCGATGAGCTGTGGCTTGCCGTTCTCGGCGACCATGCCCAGCACGACGACGCCGGACTCGACTCTGTCGCGGAACCAGTCAGTCATCTCGCGCAGCGTGTCGGGCGCGGTCGGGCTGACGCGGGCGACCAGCACGGAGACACCGTTCACCTGGCGCACGTTGCCCAGCAGCCCCTCGAACTCCAACCAGGCGGCGCGGCGGCGCAGGCGGGCGTTCTCGTGTTGCTGCTCGCGCAGTTCATCTTGCAGGGCAGCCAGGCGCGCGCTCACGGCGTCGGGCGTGGTGCCCAGGCGCGCCGCCGCTTCATCGAGATGGCGCAGGCCACGCCGGATGTACGCTTCCGCCCCGCGCCCGGTCAGCGCCTCGACACGGCGGATGCCCTGGGCGACGCTGCCCTCAGCAGTGAAGACGAAGGGGCCGATGACTCCGGTCTGGTCTACGTGGGTGCCGCCGCACAACTCGTAGCTGATGCGTTGGCCGTCGTGCGCCCAGATGTTGACAGTGCGCACCTCCTCGCCATATTTCTCGCCGAAGAGGGCCATCGCGCCTTCGCTCTTGGCCGTCTCGCGGTCCTTCCACTCAGCAGTGACCGGCAGATTCGCCAGGATCGCTGCGTTGATGTTGCGCTGGATCAGGTCTAGCTCTTCCGGCGTCAACGGTGCGTCGTGGCTGAAGTCGAAGCGCAGGCGGTCGGGCGCGACGAGCGAGCCGCGCTGCTGAACGTGCGCCCCCAGCACGGCGCGCAATTGGGCGTGGAGCAGGTGGGTGGCCGTGTGGTTGCGCATGATGTCCAGGCGGCGCTCGGCATCTACGGTAGCGATGCAAGGGTTGCCGGAGGTGGGCGTCCCTTCGACGACCTCGCCGCTGTGCACGATCAGCCCGCCGACGGGCTGGCGCGCGTCCTCCACGTCCACCGTCCAGCCGTCGCCCTGGATGGCCCCCGTGTCGCTGACCTGGCCGCCGGATTCGACGTAAAACGGCGTCTGGTCGAGCACGATCTCCACACGGTCGCCGGCGCTCGCCCGCTCGACCCTCTCGCCGTCGCGCAGGATGGCCAGCACGCGCGCCTGCCGGCTGAGCGGGCCGTACTGGTCCTGGCGCACGCCCTCGCCGATCAGCCCCTGCTCGCGCAGGGAAGCCAGCGCGCGGCGGTAGGCTTCGCCCATGTCAATCGCGCCGAACGCGCCGCCGTCCTTGCCCCGGCTGATCGCCTCGTGCGCTTTCTGCGCCGCGCGGAAGCCCACCTCGTCCACCGTGAAGCCGCGCTCGCGGGCGATGTCGCGGGTGATCTCCAGGGGCAGGCCCTTCTCGGCGTGCAGGCGGAACGCCTGGTCGCCGGGAAGCTGGCCCGCCAGGATCAGCGTGTCGCGCAGCGTGCTATCGGGGGCGAGCGCGTCAATGATGTCGCTCAGCTTCACGTCCTGGCCCAGCCGGTCAACCAGGCCGCCGAGCACCTTCTGCGCGCCGGAGGCGGCGATCATCTGGTCAATCTGGGCGATCTGCGCGGAGAAGTCGCCATCGCCTGGCCCGGCTGCGGGGGCGGGCCTGCTGCCGCCGCCGAACATCGGCGCGAGCAGGTCGTTGAACGTCTGTTTGGCGGTTGCGGCGAGGTCGGCGAGCATGGCGTCTAGCTCGTCCAGGGCGCGATCCATCGCCCGGCGGAAGCGCACCTCTTCGCTGGTGATGGTACGGCGGATGGTCTCGCGGGCCTCGTCAAGCTCCGGGTAGGCGCTGCGCATGGTGTCAATCACCGCGTCGGCTACCTCGGCCAGGAAGGGGCCGCTGAAGCCGAGCTTGGTGCCGAAGCGCACGGCGCGGCGGATGACCATGCGGCAGACGTAATCGCGCCCGGTCGCGCCGGGGCGCACGCCATCGGCGATGAGGAACGTCGCCGCGCGCATGTGATCGGCGATGACGCGGTAGGGGACGATGTTGGCGTCGCGCTCGGCATCGGAGTGGCCGGTCAATTCCTGCACGCGGTGAATGATCGGCATGAACAGGTCGGTTTCGTAGTTCGCGCCCACGCCCTGCACCACGCTGACAATGCGCTCCAGCCCCGCGCCTGTGTCCACGCCGGTGGCAGGCAGCGGCTCGTCCCACTGGCCGCTGTGCACGGGGTCGGGCTGGGTGCGGTTGTACTGCATGAAGACCAGGTTCCAGATTTCCAAGAAGCGGTCGCTTTCGGCTTGCAGCGCGGCGATGATCGTCTCCGTGCCCTCTTCGGGGCGCAGGTCGAAGTGCACTTCGCTGGTGGGGCCGCAGGGGCCGGTCTCGGCCATCTGCCAGAAATTGGTTTTGGGGCCGAGCCGCGCCACGCGCTCAGGGGGGACGCCGATCTCCTTCGTCCAGATGTCGTAGGCTTCGTCGTCGCTCTCATACACGGTGAAGGCCAGGCGGTTCGGCGGCAGGTCGTAGACGCGGGTCAGCAGGTCGTAGGCGTAGCGGATGGCGTCGCGCTTGAAGTAGTCGCCGAAGCTGAAGTTGCCGAGCATCTCGAAGAAGGTGTGATGGCGCGGCGACGGGCCGACGTTCTCCAGGTCGTTGTGCTTGCCGCTGACGCGCATACACTTCTGGGCGGTCGTGGCCCGCGTGTAGGGGCGCTTGTCCAGGCCGAGGAAGACATCCTTGAACTGCACCATGCCGGCGTTGGTGAAGAGCAGGGTGGGGTCGCTGCCGGGCACGAGCGAAGAGGACGGCACGCGCTTGTGGCCCATTTCCTCGAAGTATTCCAGAAAAGCCTCGCGCACTTCGGCGCTGGTCATCTTTCTCATGGATAGCGTGTCTTTCGATAACGGCTGTGGATGAGAGTTGTCGGGACGGTGCGATTATAGTGGAGCGGCGGGCGCTTGGCAATGCTCGCCCGGCGCATGCCAGGGTCTGCGGGGCGGATCGCACACGCCGGTGAACAAGACTTCCGAAGTCTGCCAGACTTCGGAAGTCTGGCCGGAGGCTGCCTGTGCATAACCTGTGGATAGAGTGTGCACAGGTTGTCAGTGACTCGCTTGTCAGCGGGTGAGAGAGGTCAGGGGGCGTACTGCAATACGCTCCTATGACGCAGAGACGCGCCTGGCAAAAGACAAGACTTCCGAGGTCTTGCGCAGACTTCGGAAGTCTGGCCGGAAGCTGCCTGTGCATAACCTGTTGATAGGTCATAAGCTGTGGATAACTCCCTGAGGGGCCGTTTGAGAGGTGTCTTTACCCCCTCCCCGGCCCTTCCCCCGCAGGTGAGGGAAGGGAGAAAGAACTGCTCTTGAAGTCCCTCCCCGCCTGCGGGGAGGGAT
>CAYNHD010000204.1:0-247 GCA_964396775.1 uncultured Thermoflexus sp.
CTATGGGTAACAAATCGTACATGGAGGTGCGCCTCGCGTTATCTCACCTGGACCAGGAACAGCGTGCCCAGCGCCAGCAGCGCCAGTGTGACGTACAGCAGATACTGTTGGATGCGACCGGATTGCACCTGTCGGAACCACGCCCCAAAGTCGCCCACCGCGCGCGGAAGGCCGTCGCCCACGCCGTCGATCACGACCGTGTTGAAGCGCTTGAAGGCTTCGCCCAGCCAGGTGAATGCCTCGGCGA
>CAYNHD010000204.1:257-7478 GCA_964396775.1 uncultured Thermoflexus sp.
ACCGAGAACCACTCCACCGGGCGCAGCAGGTAGCGCCGGTAGAGGTTGTCGATGTAGAGCCGGTTTTGCAGCATCTGCCACACGCCCGGCCCCAGCGCCTTTTCGGTCGGATCGACCTCGCCCTGGCGCAGCGGTTTCATCGCGTAGACCCACCAGCCCAGCGCCAGCCCGCCGAGCGCCAGCGCCATGCTGAGCAGCATCGGCACGACGTTGAAATCGATCTTCAGCGGTTCTTCGAGCAGGGTCGGCGCCAGGAAGTCGTGCAGCGCGTGATAGACCGGCGTGCCGATGAATCCGGCGAAAATGGCGAAAAAGGCCAGGATGATCAGCGGCGTTTCCATCTGCGCGAAGCTCAGCCGGTCGCGGGCGGTGGTCGGCTCTTGCATCAGCTTGACGTCTTTGTTCCAGCCGCGCTTGTTCCACCACACCACCCACTGCTTGCGGAAGGTGCCCAGGCTGGCGTATTCCGCCGCCGGGGTGCGCGGCTGGCCCCAGAAGGTCAGCAGCCACATACGCGCGGTGTAAAAGGCCGTCAGGAAGGCCGCCACCACCAGCGCCAGCAGCACGAACAGCGGGAACGGATCGTTCGTCATGCCGTGCCACGCCTCGGCGATGATCTCGTCTTTCGACCAGAACCCGGCGGTGAGCAGCGGGAACCCGGCCAGCGACAGCCCGCCGATTGCCATCGTGATCGCCGTGACGGGCAGCCGGTGCAGCAGCCCGCCCATGCGCTGGATGTCGTTGGGCGGCGCGACGTAATCCATCACCAGCCCGTCGGGTTCTTCGTGCTCGGCGTGGCCGTGGCCGTGCTCGGCGGCGTGGTGCTCGCCGTGCTCCATCGCGTGGATCACCGAGCCGGACGCCATGAACAACAGCGCCTTGAAGAACGCGTGATTGATCAGGTGGAAGACCGCCGCCACCCACGCGCCGATGCCCAGCGCCGCCACCATGTATCCCAACTGGCTGATCGTCGAATAGGCCAGGATGCGCTTGATGTCGTTCTGGCCCAGGGCCAGCACCGCCGCGCCCAGCGCCGTGATCGCGCCGATCAGGCCCATGAAGACCATCGGCGTGCTGTAATCGAAATGGTGAAAGTCCGCGCCCGCCGACAGCAGCGGGAACATGCGCACGACCATGTACACGCCCGCCGACACCATCGCCGCCGCGTGGATCATGGCGCTGACGGGGGTCGGGCCTTCCATCGCGTCGGGCAGCCAGGTGTGCAGCGGGAACTGCGCGCTCTTGCCGATGGTGCCGATGATCAGCAGCACGCTGACCAGCGCCGCCACGCTGCCGCCGAAGAGGATCGCGTCCTTCTCGGCGAGCATCTTCAGCATCTCCTCGTTGTAGAGGATGTCGCGGAAGTTGAGCGTGCGCGCCTCCACGAACAGGTAGCCGACGCCCACCAGCATCAGCACGTCGGCCACGCGCGTGGTCATAAACGCCTTGACGCCCGCCTCCATCGCCGACTTCTTGTGGAACCAGAAGCCGATCAGCGAATACGAGCAGAAGCCCATCACCTCCCAGCCGATGAACAGCAGCAGCAGGTTATCGGCCACCACCAGAGTGAGCATCGCCCCGGAGAACAGCGACAGGTAGGCGAAGAAGCGCGCGTTGTAGCGGTCGCCGCGCATGTAGCCCAGCGAATAGATGAAGATCAGCAGGCAGACCAGCGGCACCATCAGCAGCATGTAGGCCGTCAGCGGGTCCACCAGCACGCCCACGCGGAACGTCTGCGTGCCCAGCTTCAGCCAGTCAAGCTGGCTGCCGAAGACATCGTGCCCCAGCGTCTTGTCAGTGACCCACACCGTCTTGACGAAGAGGAGCATACTCAGCAGCCAGGCGATGCCGATGCCGGCCAGGGCCACTGCCTGGCTGACGATCACGCTGCGGTTGGTGCCCAGCACGATCACCAGGAAGCTGAGCAGCGGGAAGAGCATGATCAGCCAGGGAAGATAATCGGCGCTAAACCAGTTCACATCCATAAGCCATTCCTACCTGTTCGTTGTCGGTGATCAGTCGTCAGTTTTCAGTTGTCAGGATTTGACATCGCTGGCACGCTGATCACTAGGAACTGATTACTGAGAACCGATCACTGACCACTGATCACCACTTGAGCATATTCACGTCTTCGGCAATGACCGACTGGCGCTTGCGATAGATGCCGATGATCAGCGCCAGGCCGACGGACACTTCTGCCGCCGCCACCACAAACACGAACGCGGCGAACGCCTGCCCGCTGAGGTCTAGCGGCGTGTTGTAGCGCCAGAAAGCGACCAGGTTGATGTTAACCGCGTTCAACATCAGCTCAATGCTCATCAAGATGGCGATGGCGTTGCGCCGCGAGAGCACGCCGAACAGGCCCGTGCTGAACAGCGCCGCCGCCACCACCAGGTACATCCACAATGGCACCATACTCGTCCCTCGCCCCGGTCGTACCGCGCGACCGGCTAATCCTCGTCGCCCTCGTCCGTCTTCGTCTTGCCGGGGCTGACCAGCAGCACCGCCCCAATCAACGCCGCCATCAGCAGCACCGAGGCCACCTCAAAGGGCAGCATGTACTTGTCCGGGTCCACCAGGTCTTCGCCCAGCTTCACGATGCTGTCCGCTGGCACGTCCGCCGGATTCTCCTCCGTGAAGTCAGCGCCCCAATCGTCCACGCCCAGGTCGCCCATGATCGGCGAGACCACCGACACCAGCAGCACAAACAAGAAGGCGGCCAGGGCCAGGTTGAGCACCCACTGCCGGTTGAAAATGGCCGGAAGCTGGGTGACGCTTGGCGTGAGCATGATCGCCAGGATGATCAGGATGGCGATGGCCCCGATGTAGACCACCACCTGCACGCCCGCCAGGAACGGCGCGGCCAGCAGCACAAACAGCCCGGCCACACCCAGCAGCGCCACCATCAGGTACAGACCGGCGTGAAACAGGTTGCGCGCCGAGACGACCAGCAGACCGCCGCCCAGCGTGATCGCGCTCATGATCAGGAATACAATGGACTCCGCTGTCAGTTCCACACGCCCCTCCTAGTCGCCTGCACCGGCCACCGTCTCAACCGGCAGATCGGTCCCGGCCACGCGCGCCTGGATGCGCGCCCGCTCGCGGCGTCCCCGGTCGGCCAGCAGCGCCCCAATGACCAGGAACATGGCCACGTTCACCAGCAGCAGGGCCAGCGTGGGCACCACCGCGTCGCCGAAGCTGTTGATCTGGTCGGTGTCAGGGATCAGCTTCCACACAAAGGCGACAACGAGCAGGTTCGCCAACCCGACCGGCACCAGGAACTTCCAGTTGAAATCGAGCAGGTGGTCAATGCGCACGCGCGGCAGCGTCATGCGCACCCAGACCAGCACCCAATAGGCGAACAGGCTCTTGATCAGCAGGTAGAAGAAGCCCAGAATGGCCACATCCTCGGCGAACGGCCCTTTCCAGCCGCCCAGGAACAGGATCGCCGTCAGCACGCCCACCGTGAAGGCGTGCAGAAACTCGGCCACATAGAACATGCCGAACTTCATGCCCGAATACTCGATGTGAAAGCCAGACACAAGCTCGGACTCCGCTTCGAGCAGGTCGAAGGGGCCGCGCCCCGTCTCCGCCTGGCTGGAGATCAGGAAGATCAGCATGGTCAGCGGCACGGCGAACACGTACCAGATATGCTGCTGGCGGACGATCTCCTGCGTGCTCATCGAGCCGGAGAGCAGCACGGGCACCAGCAGGGACAGCACCATCGGCACCTCGTAGCTGACCAGTTGGGCCACCGCGCGGAAGGCCGCCAGCAGCGCGTACTTGTTGTTGCTGCCCCAGCCGGCCATGATCACCGCCACCGTGCCCAGCGACCCCACCGCCAGCAGGTAGAGCACGCCGATGTTCAGGTCGGTGCCGATCCACGCCGCGCTGAAGGGCACCACCGCCCAGATCAGGGTCACCGCCAGCACCGACAGAATCGGCGCTGCGTTGAAGACCCAGCGATCCACCCCCCTGTTCATGATGTCTTCTTTGAGCAGGATTTTTACGGTGTCGGCCACCGTCTGGATCAGCCCAAAGGGACCCACCCGGTTCGGCCCGACGCGATCCTGGAAGCGCGCGGCCCACTTGCGCTCCAGCCAGATGCCCAGCAGCGTCCACAGCAGGCCAAAGACGGCGACCACGATCACGCCGACCGCTTTAGCGATGAGCACTGCCAGATCGCGCGAGAACCCAATATCCTGTAACAGACCTGTCATGGTCGCAGTCTCCGGCGAACGTCATTCATGGTTCGGCCAACGTCGCAGCCCGTTGGCACAGCAAAAAGCCGGTATGCCCACTTGCGCATACCGACTCTCCGGTTATGACCAGCGCAGCGCACCTTTGCGCCAGGTATACACGAGCGCGACAACCAGCAAGAAGATGAAGACGGCCATCTCGAACAGGGCGAACAGCCCCAACTGGTTATAGGCCAGCGCCCAGGGGAACATGAAGATCAGCTCGACATCAAAGACCACAAACACCAGGGCAAAGATGTAGTACTGCGCCCGGAACTGCGCCCACGGCGAGCCGACCATCTCGACGCCGCACTCGTAAGTCTGCTGCTTGACTTGATTCGGACGCCTGGGGGCGAGAATCTTGCCCAACACAATGGGGGTTGCCGGGAGCGCCCAGCCCAGCGCAAAGAAGAGGCCGATAAATATCCACTCGTTCAAATTCATCGCAGGCTCGCCCTCCAGTGTGATCTGGATGCACCGCACGCGCGCGCACGCCGTGAGCAACAGCCCGTTAGTATAACAATCACGCAGGGGATGGGCAATTTTCGAGCGCGTCGCGCCACCATTCTAGCACACGGCCCGGCGAACACAAAACCAGTTCGCGGCAAGGTGTGGCGAGACTTCCGCCTCCGCCACGCTCGCCACCACGTGGTATAATCGCCCCGGCGCCGACCGTACCCAACCGGAGACCGATGACTCTACACCTGCTCACCCCTGACCCTGCTGCCTGGGACGCCTTTGTTGCCGCGCACCCGCGCGCGCACCTCCTGCAACTGAGCGACTGGGGCGCGCTGAAAACCGCCTTCGGCTGGACGCCTGTGGGCGTCGCCCTGGCCGACCCGGCGGGCGCGCTCGTCGCCGGCGCGCAGATATTGCTGCGCCCGCTACCGCTCCGCCTGGGGACGCTCGCCTACGTCCCCGCCGGGCCGCTGGTAGACTGGGCGGACGCGGAGCAGACCCGCGCGCTGCTGGACGCGCTGGACGCCGAAGCGCGGCGACGCGGCGCGATCCTGCTGAAGATCGAGCCGGGGTCGGGGCTGGACGGGCTGGACTTCGCCCGCTACGGTTTCCGCCGCAGCCCGCAGACGATCCAGCCGCCGCGCACCATCGTGCTCGACCTCAGCGGGGATGAAGAGGCGATCCTGGCCCGCATGAACCAGGGCACGCGCCGCAACATCCGCAAGAGCGCGAAGTTCGAGGTCGCCATTCGCCAGGGGACGCGCGACGACGTAGCCCGCTTCAACGCGCTGCTGGCCGAGACGGGCGCGCGCGACGAGTTCGGCGTGCACGCGCCCGCCTACTATCAGCGCGCCTATGACCTGTTTGCGCCGAAGGGCCGCGCCGCGCTGATTCTGGGCAGTTACGGCGGGCAAGACCTGGCCGGCGTGATGGTCTTCCGGCTGGGCGAGTGGGCCTGGTACTTCTACGGCGCGTCGTCCGACCGCGAGCGGCAGCGCATGGCCTCCTACGGCGTACAGTGGGCGGGCATTCAGTGGGCGAAGGCGGGCGGCGCGCGCTGGTACGACCTCTACGGCGTGCCCGACGCTGAGCCGGACGACCTGGAAGCGCAGTTCGAGTCCCGCGCCGATGGGCTGTGGGGCGTGTATCGCTTCAAGCGCGGCTGGGGCGGGCAGGTCGTGCGCGGCGCGGGGGCCTGGGATCGCGTCTACAGCCCGCCGCTCTACGCGCTGTACCGGCTGGCGGTGCGCCTGCTGCGCCGCGCGGAGTAGCCCCCATGCTGACCGTCACCCCCATCACCGACCGCGAGACCTGGCACGCGCTGCTGCGTCCCCTGCCCGCCGCGCACGTCCTGCAGACGTGGGACTGGGGCGAATTCAAGCGCGGCGAAACGGGCTGGTCGCCGGAGCGCCTGGCCTTCCGCGACGAATCCGGCGCGACAGTCGCCGCTGCGTCCGTGCTGACGCGGCGCGTTGGGCCGCTGCGCGTGATGTACGTCCCCAAAGGTCCGGCGCTGGACTGGCGCGATCCGGCTCTGGCAGGCGACGTGCTGGCGCACCTGGAGACGCTTGCCCGCCGACGCCGCGCCGTGTGGCTGAAGATTGACCCGGACGCCGTTGCGGGGACGGGCGTGCCCGGCGGGGCCGACCCCGACCGCCCCCCGCACGACGATCCCGCTGGGCAGCGGGCGCTCGAATTGCTGCGGGCGCGCGGCTGGCGCTTCAGCGCGTCGCAGGTGCAGTTCCGCAACACGCTGACGCTCGATCTGGCGCAGAGTGAAGACGCGCTGCTGGCGGGCATGAACCAGAGCACGCGCCGCAAGCTCCGCCAGGCGACCAAACACGGCGTGACCGTCCGCCTGGCCGATTCGCCGGATGACTTCGAGACGCTCTACGCCCTCTACCGCGTCACCGGGGAGCGGCAGGGCTTCCTCATCCGCCCGCCGGACTATTACCGCGCGGCGTGGTCGCGCTTCATCGCGGCGGGGCTGGCGGCGGCCTTCCTGGCCGAGTGGGAGGGGCGCGCCCTGGCCGGACTGGTGCTGTTCCACTTCGGCCCCAAGGCGTGGTACTTCTACGGCATGAGCAGCAACGAGGAGCGCGAGCGGATGCCCACCTACCTGTTGCAGTGGGAGGCGATCCGCTGGGCGCGGGCGCGCGGCTACCCGACCTACGACTTCTGGGGCGCGCCGGACGAGTTCCGTGAGGATGCGCCAATGTGGGGCGTCTACCGCTTCAAGGACGGCTTCGGGGGGACGGTGGTGCGGCATATCGGCGCGTGGGACTACGCGCCCTCGCGCGCGTTGTACGCGCTTTACGAGCGCGTCATGCCGCGCGTGCTGGCGGTGATGCGGCGGGGAGGCCCCTAGACTTCGGAAGTCTTCGAAGACTTCCGAAGTCTGGTTGGCAGCGCGCCACGCCAACGCGCGTCTCCCCCCATCACTCTCCCCCCTCACTCCGCCAGCACATTGACCAGCAGCGCGGCGATCACCCCCGGAATCCACCCGGCGATGGTCAGCACCGTC
>CAYNHD010000205.1:0-7477 GCA_964396775.1 uncultured Thermoflexus sp.
AATCTGGAAGGCGATGTCCTTGGAGTCCACCGGGTGCATCTTGCCGTCGTAGACGACCGCCTTGACGTACTTGACCGGGTAACCGGCGATGACGCCCTCATCGAGCACCTGGCGCACGCCCTTCTCCGTCGAGCCGATGAAGGCCCCGCTGATGGCCCCGCCGAAGACCTCGTTGCCGAACTCGAACTCCGGCACTTCCTCGTCGCCGCTGGTGGGGGTGGGCAGCGGCTCGACGCGCAGATGCACCTCGGCGAACTGGCCCGCGCCGCCGGTCTGCTTCTTGTGGCGGTAGACGGAGGTAGCGGATCGGGTGACCGTTTCCTGGTAGGGCACTTTGGGCACGCTCGTGTCCAGGCCCACGCCCATGCGCTCGGCGCGCTTGATGGCTACGTCGAGGTGCGTGCCGCCCATGCCCTCCAGCACGGCCTGCTTGATCGCGCCGTCAAAACGCCACTTGAGGGTGGGATCGGCGTTGGTCATGGTGTTGAGCACTTCATTCATCTTGGCGCTGTCGCTCTGTGTGCGCGGGTGCAGCGCCACCGCATAGATGGGCATCGGGAAGTGAGGCGACGCCACCTGCTTGCCGAACCCCTTGCTGGCCAGGGTGTGGCCGGTGTAGGTTTCGCGCAGCTTGGCCACCACCGCGATGTCGCCCGCATGAATGGTCTCCAGCGGAATCTGCGTCGAGCCGCGCATGGTCATCAGGCTGCCCATGCGCTCTTCGTGCCCGCGCGTCACGTTTTGCAGTGCGTCGTTACCCTTGATCGCCCCGCTGAACAGCCGGAAGTACGACAGCGTGCCGTACTTGTCAGTGTGGCTGTGGAAGACATAGGCAACCGTCGGCCCCTGGTCGGAGTGCGGGCCGGGCAGGACCTCAACGCCATCGTCTGTCAGCAGTTCAACCCGACGCTGGCTGGGCGCTGGCGCGTAGGCGATCAGCGCGTCCAGCAGCGGCAGCGCGCCGATGTTGTGCGTGGCGCTGGTGACGAAGACCGGCACCAGACTGTGCTTGCCGCCGCTCATCGCAGCGCGCAGACCCGCGCCAATCTCATCGTCGGTGAGCGTCTCGGCCTCGAAATACTTCTCCATCAGCGCATCGTCGGACTCGGCGGCAGCTTCGATCAGCGCCAGCCGCGCCTCTTCGATGGCGTCGGCCATCTCAGCGGGCGGGGCGGCGACCTCTTTGCCCGCGCCCAGGTGCGCCTTCTGCGTCAGCAGGTTCACCACACCAGCGAACTCGGCCTGCGCGCCAAGCGGCAGCATCACCGGCACGAAGCGATAGTCCGGGAAGCGCTCGCCCATCGCGCTCAGCACATTGGCGAAGTTGGCGTTCTCACGATCCATCTTGTTGACGACGACGACGATAGGAAGCCTGAACTCCTCCGCATAATCGAATGCCAGCTCGGTGCCCACCTCGGGGCCGGACACGGCGTCCACCACGACCACCGCCGTATCGGCCACGCGCACGGCGTTCTTCGCCTCGCCCATGAAGTCCACATAGCCGGGCGCGTCCAGGACATTGATCTTGTGCCCGCCGTATTCGATGGCCAGCAGCGTGCTGTAGATGGACAGGCCGCGCGCCTGCTCATCCTCATCGAAGTCGGCGACGGTGTTCCCCTCTTCGATCTTTCCCAGACGAGTGATCGCGCCGGTGGCGAACAGCAGGCTCTCGGCCAGGCTGGTCTTGCCGGCGCTTTGGTGGCCTATCAGGGCGATATTCCTCAGCAGGTCAGTGGTATAGTCCTTCATGCAGATCAAGCCTCCTAAATGAGCCTGTGCTCGTTCATCCAGACGAGAGAAACCAGCGGGAGCGCGCTGCGCCATCCCGCGTCGCTCGTCCGGCGTAACTTGGCGTCTGAAGCGCACTGATTGTACGAAACGCACAGGTAAAAGTCAAAGGTCATTCGCGGCGGGGCTGCATCTCACGATGGGGGCGAGATTCCTCAACCGCAGAGGCGCAGAGGACGCGGAGAAGAACGAAAACCCTGTAGGTACGCTCTTTTCTCTGCGCTCTCTGCGCCTCAGCGGTGATCTTTTACCCCAGAAGTGAAATGCGCCTCCCGGCGGAGCCTGTTCCCTGCCGCTGTGGTACACTTGGGCCGCTGAGAATGCATCGGGCAGCACGGCGAAAGGGCGATGATCGTGGCGAGCAGACAGCGCGTGCGGCGGCTGGCAACGGGGGCGGCGCTGCCTCTGGCGGTGTACCTGCTGGCGGCGGCCATCGTCACCTGGCCGCTGGCCCGGCACCTGGGCGACCGCGCCGCCGGAACAGGCTACGCCGACACGCTCGAGGTGACGCGCCACATCTGGTGGGCGCGCGAGGCATTGCTCGACGGCTCCAACCCCTTCGACCAGCGCCTGCTTGTCTACCCGGACGGCTTCATGAGCTGGGTGCAGTGGGCGCACCCGTTGCAGGTGCTGCCGGGGGCGCTGCTGGCGCTGGTTCTCCCGCCGCTGACCGCGTTCAACATTCTGCTCATCGTCACGCTGGTGCTCAACGGCCTGGCGGCGTACTGGCTCGGCCTGCTGCTAAGCGAGAGGAATCGCCCGGCGGCACTGCTGGGCGGGCTGGTCTTCCTGGCCTATTCGACCGTCCAGGGGCACCTGAGCGTCGGGCACCTGGGGATCATCACGCTGTGGCCGCTGGCGCTCTTCGCCGGGTGCCTGTGGCGCGTCCTGCGCGACGAGGCGGGCTGGCGGACGGTCGGCTGCGGCGCGCTGTGGCTGGCGCTGACGGCGCTGGCCTACATCTCGCACGCCGTGTACCTGCTCGTCCCGCTGATCGTGCTGCTGGGCCTGGGCGCGCTGCTCGCCGGACGGGGGCGCGTCTGGCGGCGCGACCGGCCCGCCCGCCAGCAGCCCTGGCTGCGCGCGGCGGCGATGCTGGTGGCGGGCGCGTTGCTGCTGATCCCGTTCTACGGGCCGCTGCTGACTGACGCGGGCCGCGCCGAGCTACGCGAGGTGGCCGAGACGGGCCGCGTAACCTACAGCGCCGACGCGCTGTCCTTTGCCAGTCCGTCTCCGTTCGGCTGGCTGGGCGACTGGGGCCTCGCCCCGGACTACGCACGCGACGTGCTCGGCACCAATTCGGCAGAGGGGACAGCTTACGTGGGCGTGGTCGCGCTGGCGCTGGCCGCGCTCGCCGTGCTGCGGCGGCCTCCGGCGCGGCTGTGGCTTCTGGTGGCGGCGGGAGCGGCACTGCTGTCGCTGGGGCCGCTGCTGAAGTGGCGCGATGCCCCGCTGACTGTTGAATTCGAGTCCTTCAAGACTTATGTTACACTTCCCTGGATCGTCGCCCAGAAGCTGCCCCTGCTGGACGCGGCACGCGCGCCGGGCCGCTTCAACCTGCTGACCGGGCTGGCGATCAGCGCGCTGGTTAGCGTGGGCGCGGGCGTCGCTCTGGGATGGCTGCGCCGTCCGGCCCCGCGCGCGGCGCTGGTGATTGGGTTGGGCGCTGCCGTGCTGGTCGAGTACCAGGTCTTCGCTCCGTTCCCCACTGGTGACGCGACTCAGCCCCCCTACTACGAGACGCTGGCGGATGCGCCGGGCGTGCGCGCCGTGCTCGATGTGCCGGTGAACGATCCGCTCGTCGCCAAGCTCGCGCTCTACGCTCAGACGAGTCACGGCAAGCCGCTCATCGCCGGGCACGCGCTGCGCCGCACGCCGCAAGACCCGGCGCTGCTGGCCCTGTTGGAGCGGGCGGTGCTCGGCGGGGAAGGGGGCGCATTGCCTGCGCTGCCTGCCACTGAGGTGATCCCGCTGCTCTCCCGCGCGGGCGCGGATCGGGTGATCGTCCACAAACGTTTCGTGGCGGACGCGGCGGCGGCGGTCGCCTGGCTGCGGGCGATCCTGGGCGCACCAGAGTACGAGGACGGCTTGATCGCCGCCTTCGCTGTGCCGCGCGCGGACACGCTGCCGGAGTCGCCGCTGTGGGCGGCGGGCGCAGGCTGGGCGGGGGCGGTGACGCTGGACGGCGCGCCCTGGTCGCTGCTGGGCGAGGCCGGGGAATGGCACTTCGTCACGGCGCAGCCCTATGCCGAGGTGAGCATCCCCGTGCGCGCCTATGGCGCGCCGCGCCGGATCGCCGTGCGCCTGGACGGGGCGTTGATCGGCGGGGGCGTCATCGGCGAGGGGATGCTCACCCTGCCGCTGTGGGTTGCGCCGGGCATTCACACGCTGCGCTTCGAGTCGCTCGACGGCTGCGATCCGTATCCCTTCGCGCTCAACTGCCTGGCTGAGCACGACGCATGGGGCGGGGCGTGCGCGCGGGCGGAGCCGCCCGCCTGCCTCAGTGCGGCGTTCGGCACACCCGCCTGGACTCCCCTGAGCGGCGAGCCGGAGGCGCTGGATGTGGCACTCGACGGCGGGCTGCGCCTGGAAGGGTACACGCTGACCCTGCGCGACGATCCGCGCGCGCTGGACGTGCGCCTGTTCTGGGCGGCGGAGCGCGCGCTCCCGGCGGACTACGCGCTGTTCGTGCACGTCGCCGACGCGCAAACCGCCGTGCCGCTGGCCCAGTTCGACGGCTATCCGGGCATCGCCACGAGTGCCTGGCAGGGCGGGGCGCGCTGGGCCTCGGACGTGCGCGTGCTGCTGCCGGGCGACCTGCCGCCGGGCGAGGTTGCGGTCAATGTTGGCTGGTTCGATCCCCTGCGTGAGAAGCGGCTGGGCGTGCATGGCGACCGGCCCTGGGCGCGGGACGGCATCGTGTACCTGAAAACCCTCCTCATCCACTAGACCATGCGCCTGGGGCAGTGGCAGCGGCGCTGCGCTAGTGAACTGCGACCCGCAACGCCAGATGCACAAGCACAGCAAGAGATGCCGCCGACGGAATGGTGACGAACCAGGAGAACGCGATCCGTTCAGCCACATGCCAGCGGATCATCTGAACACGGTCGGCGCTGCCCGCGCCCACGAGGGTGGAGCTGACCACGTGCGAGGTGCTCACCGGCCCGCCCAGCAGCGCGGCAGCGAGCATGATCGCGGTGGAAGCCGCTTGCGCGCCGAAGCCGTGAATGGGACGAATGCGGTAGAACTTGCGCCCCAGCGTTCGGATGGTGCGCTGACCGCCGAACAGCGTGCCGCTGGCGATGGCGAGGGCGCTCAGCGCGATGACCCAGGATGGCACGTAGAACTGCTCGATGCTGCCGGTAGCCATGAGGCCCAGCACAATCAAGCCCATCGTCTTCTGGGCGTCGTTGCTGCCATGTGCCAGGCCCAGGGCCACAGCGACGGGCAACTGCCCGCCCTGGAACCAGCGATTGATCCGGGGAGAGGCCTGAGAAGCCAGCGCATAGATCGCCCTGACCACGCCGAAGCCGACGAATAAGCCGAGTATCGGCGAGAGAAAGAGGGCCAGGACGATCTTGACCAGCCCGCCGATGAGCACGGTGTGTGGCCCGTAGCCAATCCACGCTGCCCCGATCAGTCCGCCGGCCAGGGCGTGCGAAGCGCTCGAGGGAATGCCCAACAGGAGCGTCACGAAATTCCAGAGGATGGCGGCCAGAAGAGCCGCATAGACGACGGGCAGCGTGATCGCTTTGGGGGCGATGAGACCGCGGCCAACCGTCTCTGCCACCGCGACGCCAAACAGGAATGGCCCCGTCCCCTCGGCCAGAGCAGCCAGCCACAGCGCCCGCCGGTAGTCAAGCGCATGGGTGGAGATCAAGGGGGCAACGATGTTCGCCGAGTCGTTCTTCCCATTCAGAAAGCCGAACATCAATGCCAGCAAGATAAGAGGCACAACCGGTAGCGGCAGCGAGGGCATGATGAGGTTCCTCTATGAGCAGCTTGTGCATCCGGCGATCCGATTCGTAAATGGTAAAGTCCATTTAACCTTAGTTAAATGGATTTTACATTCACTGATTTGGATTGGCAAGCGGGAGATCCGAGTGTGTCTATTGCACTCTGGCGAGGGTCGCCGCCACACGGCGCTGCTGTGCCCAGTATTCCGGCGATTCGCTTGCCGTCAGTCTGCGTGTGTATTACTGAGCACCTATTCTCTCTCTACGTGCTGCCGAGCATCCCTCTGGTGCATGTTGGCAGAAGTCCACCAGTGGCCGTTCGATGGTTTACCCCACCCTAAATCCCTCCCCGCCAGCAGGGAGGGACTTGAGTCTGCTCCCCCTTTCTCCGCTGGCGGGGAAAGGGGGCTGGGGGGATAGGGGTCAATCAGGCCAAACCGCGCGCCTATTTCCGCCCTGATGTACTAGCTTCCTCTGCTGAATTCTCATTTCAAGGCATGTTCCCACTTGGCACGCGAGTGAAATTCGTATAGAATGCGTTTAACCGTAGGGGCTACCATGAAGTCCCTATTGTCTTTTCAGGGACCCAGGATTCCAAGCGGAGGAATCGCTGAGACGGGCAGCATCATGATCACCACAATCCGATCGTATGTGAGGGAGCACATGCTCACGGCACAGATTTTCAGCTTCGCCGTCATTGTGCTCACGTTGATCGCAGCGGACGTTCTCTACCCTTCCACTGAAGTCTTCCTGATCGTCCTGGTTCTGCTGGCGGTGATGAACGCCAAAGTGCGCGCGTTCGCCATTGACTTCGCGCCGTTCATCCTGCTCATCTACTCGTATGACACGCTGCGCAATTTCGCCGACGACCTGACTCGCGCCGACATCCACATCACCGACCTGATCGCCTGGGAGCGCGCGCTGTTCGGCGGGACGCTGCCCAGCTACTGGCTCCAACAGAACCTGTGGGACCTGCCGATCACGCCGCTGCTGGATACGCTGACCAACACCCTCTACCTGTCACACTTCATGAGTCCGCTGGTGCTGGCGGGGTTGTTGTGGCGACGAGGGCCGGGCGAGTACTGGGCGTTCGCGTTGGGACTGGTGGCTCTATCCTATGCCGGGTTTGCGACCTACCTGGCTTTTCCTGCCGCGCCGCCCTGGTGGGCGACTCATCACGGCTACCTGATCCGCACGCCGATCACGCTCGATCACTTCGTGGTGCCGGCGGAGGTCGTCAGCGCCGGTCCGAATCCGGTGGCGGCCATGCCGTCGCTGCACACGGCTTATCCGACCTATATCGCGCTGGTGTCGCTCGCCACGTGGGGACGGCGGGCGCTGCCGGTCATCCTGCTGCCGCTGGGCGTCGCCTTTTCGACGTTCTACCTGGGGCATCACTGGGTGATAGATGCGCTGGCGGGGGCGGGCTATGCGCTGTTCTTCTTCGGGACGGCGTTCCTGTTCTTCCGGCGGCATCAGATGTCACTGGCCTGGCTCAACAAGGTCAAGCGGACGGTCGTGCCGCATACGTGAGTGCATTCGCCATCGCATGAAATACGGCGCGGGCCTGGCACACCACCAGACCCGCGTTCTTTGTTCCCGGCGAAGGCTGCTTAGCCGCGCACCAGGCGGGGTAGGTCGCGCAGCTTGGGCATGTTGCCCATCAGCAGCGTGTTGACGCGGAAGAGCCGTCCGGCCAGCCAGATGGCGAAGGCCACCGCCAGAACCTGCAG
>CAYNHD010000206.1:0-7422 GCA_964396775.1 uncultured Thermoflexus sp.
GTCAAAGTCCCCCTCTCTAGCTCTGCTGGAGAGGGGGATTGAGGGGGTGAGGCCCACACAGCCAGGCTTAAGTTACGCATGTAGGGCGTATGGCGATACGCCCTACGGGGGCGCAGCAAAGCAGCGGCCCTCTGACAGGTTCAGCGCGTACCCAGCCCGATCAGCACTGACAACAAAACAGGTGAGCGCGGCCTGCGCTCACCTGTTGGCCCGATCTCGCGGAGGTAGAAGGCGCTAGTCTTCTTCGTAGTCGTCTAGCTCGTCCTCGTCTTCGGCGACCATTTCCAGCGAGGACATCTCTTCCTCGTCGTCCACGTCGTCGAATTCCTCTTCCTCTTCGTCGTCAATCAGGGCCTTGTCTTCCTCATCTTCCCCGACCTCGATGCTGAACTCTTCGAGCGCCTCCTCGTCCTCTGGCTCGCCAAGCTCCGGCACGCGCTCGTCGTCCATCAGGTCTTCCTCGTCCTCTTCATCATCATCGCCCTCGGTGTGCAGGACGAACTTCGCTTCCAGGTCGTCCTTGTTGACCACCATCTCGCGCTCCTGGTAGGTATGGAAACCAGTGCCGGACGGGATCAGCTTGCCGATGATGACGTTCTCCTTCAGGCCGAACAGCCGGTCTACCTTGCCCTCGATAGCCGCACCCGCCAGCACCTTGATCGTGTGTTGGAAACTGGCCGCCGAGAGGAAGCTCTCGGTCGTCAGCGCCGCCTTCGTCACGCCCAGCAACACCGGCACTGCCGACGCAGGCTCGCGGCCCTGCGCGATCAGTTGCTCGTTGAGCGCCAGCAGGTCGAGCTTGTCTATGAGTTCGCCAGGCAGTAGCTCGCTGTCGCCGCTGCGCGTGATCTGCACCTTGCTCATCATCTTGCGGATCACGACCTCGAAGTGCTTGTCGGCGATGTTCACACCCTGGTTGCGGTAGACCTTCTGCACCTCCGTCAGCAGGTAATGCTGCGCGGCTTCCTGGCCCTGAATGCGCAGGATGCGGTGCGGGTTCTTCGACCCTTCGGTGAGTTGCTGCCCAGCCGTGACCTGCATCCCGTCGTACACGTCTTCGAGCAGGCGCGCGTTCTGCGGAATCTCGTAGTCGCGGATGTCTTCAATCTCGTCGCGGACGTAGATGCGCCCGTCCTCGAAGAACACATCGCCCGGCAGGTCAGCCGCCAGCACCATCTCGCCTTCGGGGTCTTCGGCCAATGGCTGCCCGTCTTTCACGCGGTCGCCGTCCTGCACGAGCAGCGTCCAGCCTTCGGGGATGTCGTAGGCCCGGCTAACTAGCTCGCTATTGATCACCCGGGCGATGCGCACGCCCTCTTTACGCAGCAGGCGCAGCGTGCCGGCGATGTCCACCACGACGGCCTCGCCTTTCGGCTTCTTGCGCGCCTCGAAAAGCTCTTCCACGCGCGGCAGACCGCTGGTGATGTCGCCGCCGCCACCCGCCGCCACGCCGCCAGTGTGGAACGTGCGCAGCGTAAGCTGCGTGCCTGGCTCGCCGATGGACTGGGCCGCGACAATGCCCACTGCCGTACCGATCTCGACCAGTTCGCCGCGCCCCAGGTCGCGCCCGTAGCACATGGCGCAGATGCCATGCACCAGCGAGCAGGTCATCGGGCTGCGCACGTACACAGACTCGACGCCTATCTGTTCCAGCGTGTCGGCGATGTCCTCGTCAATCATCTGGTTGCGGTCAACGAGCACCTCGCCCGTCTCCGGGTGGATGACGGGCCGGGCAGCCACGCGCCCCACGACCCGCTCGCTGAGCGACTGCCCGGCGACATCCACTTCGGGCAGCGGCACGCCGCGCGCATCCTGGTTGCTGGGATGCGCCGGATTCGGGATGCGAATCCCGGCCTTCGTCCCGCAGTCGGTGCGGTTGATGATCATGTCCTGCGCCACATCCACCAGGCGGCGCGTCATGTAGCCTGCGTCGGCAGTGCGCAGGGCGGTGTCGGCCAGACCCTTGCGCGCGCCGTGCGTGGAGATGAAGTATTCCAGCGCCGTCAGGCCCATGCGGAAGTGGCTCTTGATCGGCAGGTCAATGATGCGCCCCGACGGGTCGGCCATCAGGCCGCGCATCCCCGCCAGCTGCGTGATCGGGCCGAAGCCGCCCTTCGTCGAGCCGGAAAGCGCCATGACCGCAATCGGCCCGAACGGGTCCAGGCCGTCGCTGATCACGTCTTTCAGGTCGGACTTGGCGCGGTTCCAACTGTCAATGGTGATCTGGTAGCGTTCTTCCTCGGTGAGCAGGCCGCGCCGGAAGTCGCGCTGCGCCGTCTCGACCGTCTGCTGCGCCTCATCGAGGATGCTCTCGCGCTCAGGCGGCACGGTCAGGTCGGAGACGGCAATCGTCGTGCCGGACACGGTGGCGTAGTGGAAGCCGATGTTCTTGATGGCGTCCACCACATCCGTCGTGCGGTCTGCGCCGTAACGCTGGTAGACGCGCGCCACCAGCTTCTGCAGGCTCTTCTTTGAGAGCGTCTCCTGCACGAAGCGCATGTCGTCCGGCAGGATGCGGTTGAACAGCGCGCGACCCACCGTGGTGACCTCCGGGTGGGCTTGCGGCGGACGGTCTGGATCGTCGTAGTAGTTGCCCAGCAGAATTGGCGTGTGCAGGTCTACCATGCCCAGGCCATAGAGATACTCCACCTCGTCCATGTCCACGACCAGGCGGCGCTCGTGCAGGTTGGCCAGCACCAATGGCAGGTCTGGCTTTTTGCGCAGATACTGCTGGAACTCATAAGCGTTGTGCACGGCAGCGTCGAACTCGCCGCTGAGCAGCCCCTCGACAAGCTGATCGAGCGCCTTGACCTTGCGCCCGTCCACTACGGCATCTTTGAGCACGACCAGCTCATTGCCATAGTCCAGCTCGCGGTGCTCGACCTGGCGCAGCCCCGCCGAGTTGTCCACCACCGCCAGGCGATAGCCCCCGCGCCGCAGCGACTCCCACGTTGCGAACTCCTCGGCGCGCTCTTGCAGGCATACGATCTCGGCGGTGGGGTCCATCGTCAGGTAGTAGTTGCCCAGCACCATGTCCTTCGAGGGGGCTACCACGGGCGAGCCGTCGGCGGGCTTGAGCAGGTTTTTGGTGCTCAGCATGAGTTCACGCGCCTCTTGCACGGCCTTATCGCTCAGCGGCACGTGCACGGCCATCTGGTCGCCGTCGAAGTCGGCGTTGAACGCCGCGCAGACCAGCGGGTGAATCTGGATGGCCTTGCCCTCGACCAGCAGCGGCTCAAAGGCCTGGATGCCCAGCCGGTGCAGTGTCGGGGCGCGGTTGAGCAGCACGGGCCGCTCCTGGATGACCTCTTCCAGCACTTCCCACACTTCGGGGCGCTCGCGCTCGATGATGCGCTTGGCCCCTTTGACGTTGCTGGCGTACTTGTACTGCACCAGCTTGCTGATCACAAAGGGGCGGTACAGTTCCAGAGCCATGATCTTGGGCAGGCCGCACTGGTGCAGCTTCAGCTTCGGCCCGATGACGATCACCGAGCGGCCCGAATAGTCCACGCGCTTGCCCAGCAGGTTGCGGCGGAAGCGGCCCTTCTTGCCCTTGAGCATATCGCTCAGCGACTTTAGCTCGCGCCGCCCGCGCCGGCTGAGCGCCTTGCCGCGCTGGCTGTTGTCAATCAGGCTATCCACCGCCTCCTGCAACATGCGCTTCTCGTTGCGCACGATCACATCCGGCGCGCCCAGTTCCAGCAGGCGCTTGAGGCGGTTGTTGCGGTTGATCACGCGCCGGTAGAGGTCGTTGAGGTCGGACGTGGCGAAGCGCCCGCCATCAAGCTGCACCATCGGGCGCAGATCGGGCGGGATCACCGGCAGCACCGTCAGGATCATCCATTCCGGGCGGTTGTTGCTCTTGATCAGGCTCTCAACCACGCGCAGGCGCTTGGTCGCCTTCTTGCGGCGCTGCTTGCTGCGTGTGGTGCGCACTTCGTGCCACAGTTCATCGCGCAGCTTCTCAAGATTCATGTGCTTGAGAATCTCAAGGAACGCCTCAGCGCCCATGTTGGCCTTGAACACCTGGCCGTACTTCTGCTTGAGTTCGCGGTAGCGCGGCTCGCCCAGGAACTGGAGCGGTTCCAGCGAGAGCAGTTCGTCGCGCGCCTCGGCATAGACGGTGTGCAGCCGGGCCAGGCGGCGCTCCAACTGGCTCTGGATGTCCTGAATCTCGCCCGCCGCTTCGCTCGTGCGCTCGTCGGCGAGCTTGTGCAGGCGATCAATCTCGCTCAGCCGGCGCGCCTCAAGGTCCTCTTCGATCTGGCTGAGGCGCTCTTTGGCCGCTTCCTGCACCACGCCCAGGAGTTCGTTGCGCACCTCTTCGCCCTTCGCGGCGATCACCACATCGCCCGCCGCCGCGAAGACGAGATCCGCCTTCAGCTTGCTGCTAAGCTGCGCCTCGATGCGCTCCTGGAGGCGCTGAGCCTCGCTCATCACCATCTCGGTCTGGCGCGCGCGCTCGTCGTCAAGGCGGGCATTGATCTCGGCCTGGGCTGCTTCCAGGTCGGTCAGATCATCCTGCCGCTCCGTGCGCACTTCGGCCTGCTGCCCTTCAAACTCGGCGCGAATCTGCGCCTCTTGCAGCGCCACGTCCTCGTCCAGACGGCGCAGGGCCTTCTGCCGCGCTTCTTCGTCCACATGAGTGATCACGTACTGGGCGAAGTACAGCACGCGATCCAGGTTGCGCCGGCTGACATCCAGCAGGATGCCGAGATAGCTCGGCACGCGGCGTGTGTACCACACGTGCGCGACCGGGGCAGCAAGCTCAATGTGGCCCAGGCGCTCGCGGCGCACCGACGAGCGCGTGACCTCCACGCCGCACTTGTCGCAGACAATCCCGCGATAGCGCACGTTCTTGTACTTGCCGCAGTAGCACTGGTAGTCCTTGGTCGGGCCGAAGATCGCCTCGCAGAACAACCCGTCCTTTTCAGGGCGCAAGCGCCGGTAGTTGATCGTCTCTGGCTTGGTCACCTCGCCATACGACCAGGAGCGAATCTGTTCGGGAGATGCCAAACTGATGCGCAGTGCGCTAAAGTCTTTCGCCTCCAAGGCGTGCCCTCCTGTGCGCTTCTGTTACGGTATCCAACTGGAGTGACGTGAATTCACGTGATGGTCGAATCCGCTGATGGGTGTGGAGACAGGCTTGGGCAGGGCTTGCCCGTGCGTCGCCGCTGCCAAGCAAAAACAGCGCATGAAACTTGCGTTCCAGCGCTCGGATTGGTGATCCCGCATCATGGGCTGGGGTGAAAACTCACTTGACCGACCCGTTCCGCTCTACCCAACCTGCGGGCCAGTGCAGCAGGGTGCCGCGCGCACTGCTGGTTTCCTGGCGACCGGAGCGCATCCCGCCTGCATCCGGCCCGGCCAGACTTGTGATCGCACTGCTGCATTTGCCAAAGCTTGATTATACCAAACTTACCGCGCCCTTCCAAGCCTCTTTTCTCAATTCTCTGCCAATCGCGCTCGGCTTGCCCCTGAATTGTGCTATACTAAGCGGTCTTCGACCGCATGAAGGTCCTGAGGAGCCATCGTCTATGAAGGCAGAAATCGTCACCATTGGCACCGAGTTGCTGCTGGGCGAGATCGTGGACACAAACTCAGCCTATCTCACTCGCCAACTGCGTGACATTGGCGTGAACATCTATTACCTGACCACCGTCGGCGACAACACCGAACGCATTGCCGACG
The DNA here is from genome assembly GCA_964396775.1 of uncultured Thermoflexus sp. GTDB lineage: Bacteria > Chloroflexota > Anaerolineae > Aggregatilineales > Aggregatilineaceae > UBA2029. The sequence goes on from CAYNHD010000206.1 coordinate 5,692, forward strand.
CCATTCGCACCGCGCTGGCCCGCTCCGATGTCGTCATCACCACCGGCGGCCTCGGCCCCACAGTGGACGACATGACCCGCCAGGGCGTCGCCCTGGCCACCAACCGCGAGTTGGAGTTCCGCCCAGACCTGTTCGAGCAGATTCGCGAGCGGTTCGAGCAGCTTGGGGCGCAGATGAGCGACAACAACCGCGTGCAGGCTTTCATCCCCGCCGGATCGATCCCCATCACCAACCGGCTGGGCACCGCCCCCTGCTTCATCGTTGAGACCCCGCAGGGTGCGGTGATCAGTCTGCCCGGCGTCCCGCGCGAGATGAAAGACATCCTGGCCCAGACGGTGATCCCCTACCTGCGCGAGCGCATGGGCGGCAAGGGCATCATCAAGGCGCGCGTGCTGCGCACCGCCGGCATCGGGGAAAGCCTCATTGACACGCAGATCGCCGACCTGGAGACGTGGAGCAACCCCACCGTTGGCCTGGCCGCGCACACCGGCCAGACGGACATCCGCATCACCGCCCGCGCCGACACCGAGGCCGAGGCCGACGCGCTGATCGCTCAGGCCGAGACGATCATCCGCGCGCGGCTGGGCAGCTACATCTTCGGCGTGGACAAAACCAAGCTTGACGATGCGCTCGTCGCCCTGCTCCGCCAGCGCCAGCTTACGCTGGCCGTCAGCTACGCCGGGCCTGAAGACGAGTCGTTTGCCCGCCGCTTCCGTCACGATGATGTCGTGGTCGCCCGCATCCACGAGCCAGACCTGCGCACGCTTGCCGCCCGGCTCGGCGAGGTCTCCGCGCCACTCGATTACGGCCAGATCGTCCGCCACGAAGCGCGCCGCCTGCTGGACGACACCGGCGCGACCGTTGCCATTGCCTATGTGACCGACAACGAAGGCACCGGCATCGCCGCCCTCACGCGCGACAAGGAGCGCATCCGGCGCTACAAGTTCGGCGGAGCCGATGTTGAGTCTCCCGCCTGGGCGGAGACGTGGGCGATGGGCATGGCCTGGCAGCTTGTACGCGAGATGGATGCATGAGTCGGCCCGACGCGCTGCCGCCCGCTGATACACTGGCCCTCAAGCTGGCCAAAGCAGGGCTGATCCAGTTCGGGAGGTTCGCCCGCCCGGACGGGGCAAGCTGGCCAGTGCTGGTGCGCCTGCGTTGGCTGCCCTCGTACCCGGCTCTGCTGACCGACGTGACCAGCGCCCTGGCCCGCGCACTGGAGGGCGCGCTGGCCGACCGCATCCTCACCACGCAGGACGCCATCCCGCTCGGTGTCGCGCTCAGCCTGCGCACCGGCCTGCCAATGACCTATCCCTACGGAGACGTGCGCGACCACACCGCCGCCTTCGTCATCGAAGGCGCTTACGACGTGGGTCACCCCACCCTGCTGCTGGCCGATGTCCTGGAGGACGCCGATCAGGCTCAGCGCCTGACTGCGCTGGCCCGCCGCATGGGATTGGAGGTCGGGCACGTGCTCGCCGTGCTCGACCTGGGCCTCGGTGCCAGCACCCAACTGGCAGCGAACGGTTACCGTGTGGAGACTCTGTTCGCCCTGCGCGATCTGCTCGGCCCGTTTGTCGAGGCCGGCGTCCTGCCGCCTGCCATGAGCGCGACCGTCAGCCGCTGGCTGGACGGAGCCGCGCCGGGCAGGTGATAGTCCCAGAGAGTGTTTGAAGACCTCACCCCTAAATCCCCTCTCCACACGCGATACTGTTGGCGAACTAAGCACGC
>CAYNHD010000207.1:0-7421 GCA_964396775.1 uncultured Thermoflexus sp.
GCGTCCAGACGGGCGAGCGGCTGCGTCTGGCGGGCGATTAGCGGTACAATGGGAGCAACCACAAGCGCCCCGAGGTGGAGCCATGCGCACCCTACGCCCCGCCCTGCCGATCACGCTGCTGACCCTGGCCCTGACCGTACTGGCGACCGCCTGTGCGGGCGAGGAAAGAGCCGGCCCGACTCCGCCGGCGACGACAGAGGAGGTTCCTGCCATGACGCTTGAGCTGACCAGCACGGCCTTCAGCGAAGGCCAGCCGATCCCCGCGCGCTATACCTGCACGGGGGAAGACATCTCGCCGCCGCTGGCCTGGCGCGGCGCGCCCCCCGGCACGCAGAGCTTCGCCCTGATCATGGACGATCCCGACGCGCCAGGGCGCACCTGGGTCCACTGGGTCGTGTTCAACCTGCCAGCGGAGGCGACCGGCCTGCCCGCCGCGATCCACTCCGACGGCGACCTGCCGGGCGAGGCCGTGCACGGCCAGAATAGCTGGCGGCGCAACGACTACGGCGGCCCCTGCCCACCCAGCGGCACGCACCGCTACTTCTTCAAGCTCTACGCGCTGGACACAACCCTCGACCTGGCCCCCGGCGCGACCAAGCAGCAGGTGCTCGACGCGCTGGCCGGGCACGTCCTGGCCGAAGGGCAGGTAATGGGGACGTATAGAAGGTAGAGCGGTAATCGGTGATCAGTTCTCGGTGATCAGTTTTCAGACGGGCGGCATCGTGTGCCCGCGCGTTTGGCACACGCTGAGGCTTGCTCCGCCGAACCCTGACGACCAATCACCGACAACCGACAACTGATCACTGACAACTGACGACTGACCACTGTCCACTCCCACCGAAGCGAGGCTCTCATGGACGCATCCCGCTTTCACGGCATGATCCCCCCGCTGGCGACGCCGATGCACGCCGACGGCTCGCTCAACCTGGACGCGGTGCCCGCCCTGGTCGAGCATGTGCTGGGCGCTGGCGTGCACGGCATCTTCACGCCGGGCAGCCAGGGCGAAGCCTACGCCTTGCACGCCGATGAGCGCGTCGCCGTGCTGGAAGCAGTGCTGGCCGCGGTCAACGGGCGCGTGCCGGTCATCGCCGGGACGGGCGCGATCACCACGCGCGACGCCATTGCTCACACCCGCAACGCCGAGCGCGCCGGGGCCGACGCCGTAGCCATCGTCACACCGTATTTCATCAGCCCGTCGCAGGATGAGCTGATCGCTTTCTACAGCGACATCGCGGCGGCGACCTCGCTGCCCATCTTCGCCTACTCCAACCCCGCACGGACAGGTGGTGTGCGCGTCGCGCCGGAGACGCTGGCCCGGCTGGCGGCAGACATCCCGCACTTCGTCGGCGTCAAGGAGTCCAGCGGCGACCTGGCGACGACGATGGCCGTCATCCGCGCCTGCCCGCCGCACTTCCGCGTCTTCACCGGGCGCGACACGCTGATCTACGCTTCGCTGTGCCAGGGGGCGGTCGGCGCGGTGGGCCTGACGACGAACATCGCCCCGGCGTGGTCGGTGGGCATCTATGAGGCGTTCCGCGCCGGCGATCACGCGCGCGCCCGCGCCCTGCAGGATCGCGTTGCCGCGCTGCGCGAGGGGCTGCCCCGCTTCGGCTCGTACCCGCTGTGGGTCAAGGAATCGCTGGAGTTGCTGGGGCTGCCCGCCGGGCCGGCCCGCCGCCCGATCCTCCCGCTGAGCGAGGGGCAGCGCGCGGAGCTACGGGCGTTTCTGCGCGGCCTCGGCCTGTCCGTGTGAGCGGGGGGCCAAACAGAGGCGCGGTCGGGTGCGGGCAAAGGCCGTCAGCGGCTCCTTTGACGCCAGGCGTAAGGGCGCATGACCATACGCCTCGCCAGACTTCCGAAGTTTGAGACTTCCGAAGTTTCCAAAACTTCGGAAGTCTATGGCAGGGCCAGCGATGGGGGGTCAGAAATCCCCTGCGGTCTCTCGTGCGCTCTCTGCTGTTCAGGACGGAGCCTGCGGAATCACCACCGTGAACGTGGTGCCGACCCCTTCTGTGCTCTCGAAGGCGATGGTGCCGCCGTGCAGATCAACCGACTGTTTGACAATTGCCAGCCCCAAACCGGTGCCGGGTCTGTGGCCTACGTTGGAAGCCCGGTGAAAGGCTTCGAACAGCCGCGCCTGGTCGGCTTCTGGGATGCCGATGCCCTGATCCTGGACGCGGAACACGATCCGGTCTGGCTGGCAGTCCAGGGAGAATGTGATCGTGCTCTCCGCAGGGGAGTACTTGATCGCGTTGGAGAGCAGGTTGTCCAGGATATGCCGCAGCAGATTGGCGTCCAGCGATGCTCCAGCACAGGTTCCCTGGTAAGAAAAATCAATGAGCCGTGTCGTCCCGCCAGCCTGCCGGGCTTCCTCAGCCAGGTCCTGACAGAAGGCGATTACATCCAGAGGGGCCGGGTTGAAGGTGAGCTTGCCGGATTCGGCTCGCCCAATGATCAGGATGTCATCCAGCAGGGTCACCATGCGCCCGATGCTGTCACGGATGACACTGTGCCTCTCCCGCTTCTCTTCCGCCGACATTCGTTCGCTGTAATGCTCCAGCAGTGTAACCGCGCTCTGGATGATCGCCAGGGGGTTGCGCAAGTCGTGGGCGGCCATGGACACATAGCGCGATTTCAGTGCGCTCAGCTCTATCTCTTGTTCCAGCGTCTGGCGGAGTTGGGCTTCCATGCGCTTGCGCAGCGTGATGTCGCGCAGGCTGCACACCACGCCGGACACGCGCCCCGCCTGTTCTTCGACGATGGGCGACAGCACCACATCCGCGTCAAAGGTGCCGCGTCCTTCGCAATGCACAACCACTTCCAGCCGGTGGGGTTGGGCGGTGCGGATCACTCCCTGAAAGGCTTGCTCCAGCAGGGGGGCGTGTTCTGCAACGACGAGGCTGGTCAGCGGTTGGAACAGGGCTGCATCCGGCTGGCATTGGAACGTCTCATCAAAGGCCGGGTTCACCTGGCTGATGGTCCCGTCCGGGCGGCACAAGACAATAATATCGGTGCTGCTGTTGAGGATCGCTTCGATGCGCCTCAGGGTCTGGCTGAGTTGCGCCGTCCGTTCCTTCACGCGCTGTTCAAGTTCGTCCGCATGGCGCTGAATCTGCTCGTAGAGCTGGGCGTGTTCGATGGCGATGGAGACCAGGTGGGCAAACGCGCGCAGGCGCTCGGCGTGACTCTCGTTGAAAAAACCGGGAGTGCCGCTGTCCAGGTTCAAGAAACCGATCACGTTGTCGTGCGACCAGATAGGCACACCGACATAGGATTTCACCCATTCCGTCACGGGCAGGTGCACCCAAGCCGGATACTGGTCGGTGTGCGCTATCAGGAACGGCGATCCGGTGGTCAGCATGTGCTGCAAATTCTGCGTTTGGGCTACTGGGATACGAAATTCCTGAATATAAGGAGTCTTTTCCGGCCCATAGCCGTGCCAATAGACCACCTGTGCATAACCGTCTGTGATCAGCATGATGTTCGAGGCATCGTTGGGCACCACGCGCGCGACGTTTTGCAGAATCGTGTGCATCACTGCGTCGAGGTCCCGCGCACCGATCAATGCTGCTGCCGTATCGCGTAGCGCCTCGGCCAGCACGCGCTGTTCGTGTTCGGCTCGCTGGGCCTGCTTGCGCTCGGTGATGTCGTGCAGGACGACCTGAATGGCCGCGCCTTTCTGGTCGGTGAAGGGCGAGGCGGTCACTTCTACGTCGCGCACCGTGCCGTCCAGGCGCACGATCTGCTCCTCAATCAGCGGCACAGCCTGGCGGTCTTCTGCCAGGAGGCGAATGCGTTCGCGAATGAGGGCATGGTAATCTGGGTGAAAGACATCGTAGGGTGTTTTGCCGATGATTTGCTCAGCAGAGGTGGCCCCGAACAGCGTCAGCCCGGCAGGGTTGATGTACTCAATCCGGTTGTTGCGGTTGACAAAAAGGGCTACGGGCGACAGCTCCACCAGATAGCGATAACGCTCCTCACTGGCGCGCAGGGCCTTTTGCGCCGCGCGCTCTTCCGTCTGGTCGCGGAAGGCCAGCACCACACCGCTAAGGTTGCCGTCGGGGTCAAAGATAGGCGCGCCGCTGTCGGCGATGGGGATTTCCCGGCCATCTCTGGCGATCAGCAGGGTGTGGTTGGCCAGCCCGATAAGCAACCCCTCCTGCATAACCCGGCGCACCGGATTGGCGACCGGCTGGCGCGTTTCTTCATTGACGATGCGGAAGACTTCTTCCAGCGGCCTGCCACGCGCTTCACCGGTGGACCAGCCGGTGAGCGTCTCGGCTACCAGGTTGAGCAATTCCACCCGCCCCACGGCGTCGGTGGTGATCACCCCATCGCCGATGCTCAGCAGGACGGCATGGTGGCGCGCCTCGCTCTCATGGCGCGCTTTCTCCGCCTGGAAAAGCCTGCGGTAGTGTGTTTTCTGGGTTCTCTGCCAGATCGCTCCCCAGACTGTCCCCACCATGACCACCAGCCCCAGGATCAGGGCGATGGTCAGGGACGAGCGGGTGCGCCATTCGGCCAGTGCCTCTGCTTTGTCCACCTTGACGACAATGAACCAGAGGGAGTCCGGGATGGCGTGCAGCACCGAGAGCACCTCGACCCCGCGCGAGTCCTTCCCCTCGACAACGCCTCTCCTGCCCAACACGGCCATCACTGTCAGGACATCGGTCTCGCTCAAGGGAACGCGCAGCGTGAGCGCCGTGCCCGGCTGATGGCGCAGGTCGTTCAGATGCAGCACAGCGTCGCCATCCTGCCGGACGAGCAACGTTTCGGCGCTCTTGCTGGGCGTGGGCCAGGACTGGATCAGGGGGTAAAGGGAGTCGGCGGCCTCGCTCTGCAGGATGACTGCGCCCAGCGGCGCGGCCTCCGGCTGGCTGCTGGCGAACAGCGGCGCGATGACACTAATGCGGGGCGGTGCGCCGTCGTAGCCCCGATACAGGTCGGTCAACACCGGCTGCCGGTCGTCCCAGGCTGCGGTGAGGGTCTGCGCAACCTCGTCCCCAAGCGGGTCAAGCTGCCCGCTCAGGCTCAGGCGGGCCTGCCCATCGCTATCTACCAGGACGACATCGCGGTACCCGTAGTGCTCTTGCAGCACCCGGAACCAGGCGAGGATCGCTTCCGCCTGCTCGCCTCGCGGATCGGCCAGCCAGCGGAGCACACCTTCGATGATGAAGAGGTTGCGCCCAAGTACGGCAGCATTCGCCAACTGGTTCGTCCGCCACGCCGCGATCTCGCTCGCTTTCAACGCGGCGATGGCCTCAAGGTCTTGCTCTGCCTGATCGCGCAGGTGCTGTTCTTGGGCGCGATAAAACCAACCGCCCCCTGCCAACACCACGAGCAACACCAGCGTCAAGGCTGCCATCAACCAACGATGAGACGCCTTCGGATGCATCGTCCGACCTCCGTTACCAGGTGACGGGTCTCATCTGCGCGCCATGCGCGTGCCTGTCGTGTGACAAGCCGTCCCCTCCTTCACGGCTGAGTCATAGACCTAACGGGGGAAATGCTGTTCTGGTTCGCCTGCTATTCTGTTCTGGGCCTGATCAACTGTACTCCCCCTCGCTTTCGCTGATACATTCTTGAGGCTTATTTAGCATATCACAACTAGAGGCTGTTATGAACTTCATGGAGCGTGTGTCCCCTCACCCCTAAATCCCCTCTTTTGTCCGGCTTGAATCTGTCCAAGATTCCGACCACAGTACGCATAGTCTCCTCACTCGCAAGGCAGGTCAGCGGGCGGAGAAGGTGGAATAGAGCGCCCGGTCTCAAGCTCACTGTGCGTTGATGGCGGCCAGGCTGAGATGGGTAGCTCCGAACTCTCAGGCTCAGAGACCGTATGGAAAAGCCTGCAACCCCACCCTAAATCCCTCCCCGCCTGCGGGGAGGGACTTCAAGAGCAGTCCTTTCTCCCTTCCCTCACTTGCGGGGGAAGGGCCGGGGATGGGGTAAAGATACCTCTCAAACGGCCTCTCAGGTTCGACTCGCGGGCAAACCAGCATATAATGAGAACATACTTCGGCGGTGGCCCGCGCTGACCTCCCCTCGCATACCGCCTGCGATGCTGTGTTGTTCGGCCCCGTGTGGACCACTTCACGAGAGAGAGATTGCGCATGAGCGTCGAGAATTTTCTCCGCAGCACGGCAAGCCTGGTTGCTGCCCTGGGAACCCTGCTGGCGGCGGCGGCCAGTCTCGCGGCGGCCCTCAAAGGCTTCAGGGCGACCCGTCCCCCTGAGCCACGCCCAGGGAAGTCACCCCAGCCATCTGCCCTTGTCAGTCTCCTCAGGATGCCGGCCTTTGCCCTCGGCATCCTGCTGATACTGCTCTCGGTGGGCATTTTCGTGGCACGACAGCTCGTCCCGCCGCCGACTGAGGTCGCGATAACCGACCCTGCGGAGGGGCAGGCGATTGAAGTGCGCCTGCTGCCGGAGACAGGCGCTGGCTCCTTTGCGGTCAGCGGGACTTCGGATGAGGTGTTCGACGACCCCGCGCTGCGGCTCTACGTGCTGGTTCATCCCGCCGACCCCTTCGCGGCAGGCTGGTGGGTTCAGCAGCCGGTGGCGGTGGATCGCTCTGGCCGGTGGACGACGCAGGCCTGGATCGGTAGTGCGGACTTCCCGCCTCATGTGGGAGACAAAATCCATATTGTGGCGATTGCCGCCGATCCCGCGCAGGTCGGCGGGCGCACTCAGTTGAGCGATCCAAAGGATGCCCGCCCCGCCGCGCAGTCCGAGATCGTCAGGGTGAGCATCGGGACGATCAAGTAAGCACAGCGGGCGAGGGGAGCAGATTCTCAGCTACATCGGCTCCCGCTATCTGGAGAGCGCCGGGAAGGGATGATCAATCCGCTCGCCACAGCATCCCGGCGTTCCAGCGTCCCCGTTGCTCCTGCAGATCGCCCCTTGCTCCCCAGATCACTGGGACTCCGTGTGCCCTGAAACCCGACGACCGCAGCCGGCTTCTTCAGACGTGTCCGACGGCCTGTCGCCTGGCGTGGCCTTCGTCCGCGTCAGGGACGACCGGTTTTCAAACGAGCGCCACCGGCGCTATGCTGCCCTCCCCTGCGTCAGTCGAGAACTCTTGCAGAGATTGTTAACCATGCCCGAATAAACTCCTCGCAGATCGTGGACAGATGGGCGCGCGTCGAAGGGTGCATTTCACGAGAATTCACGGTCGGCTGATAGTGCATCAGGCGACTCACGTCCAGCCTCACCCCCCAGCCCCCTCTCCACGTGGTGGAGAGGGGGAGTCGGGCTGCCGTCAAGTCCCCCCTCCACGTTGTGGAGAGGGGGGTCAGGTTGACGTCAAGTCCCCTCTCCACTGCGATACTGTTGGCGAAATGCTTCCGTAGGGGCGTATTGCAATACGCCCCTACGAAACCAGCGCGTGCTTAGTTCGCCAACAGTATCGCTGGCGGGGAG
>CAYNHD010000208.1:0-7410 GCA_964396775.1 uncultured Thermoflexus sp.
CATTTGCGCAGTTGCGGGCGCAGGAAGAAGTAATAGATCAGCGGCAGCGCCGTGAATAAGGCGCGGCGCTGGACAACGCAGCAGGTTTTCTGTCGGCTCAAGATGTGCTCTCTCTCAGGTAAGATTCTTCCCTTACGCCCCGAACTATACCGCCCCGGTTTCCACTTGGCAAGCGACCAGCAGGCGGGGGCTGGGCAATGGTTGTCAGGGATTCGCTGGACGCGACGGCATTGACCTCACCCCCAGCCTCGCTGCGCTCGGCCTGTCCCCTCTCCGCCGGCGGAGAGGGGGCGGCGAGGCGCGTAAACGCCGAGCGGGGGTGAGGTAAACCTGGGCGCAGCAGAGCAGCGCCCCCTACCTGACAGGTTTTGCACGCGCCCGCAAAGAGAGTCGCGTCGAGCGCACCTGCCCGTTGGGTAATTTTTATGATAAGTGTCTATAATATTCGCACGAGGCATTCCATATGAAAGAAGCGCCTACCCCTACGGGCAGGCTTTGACAAGGAGCGATCCCCCATGAACGAGTTGGCCGGTCGCGGCTACGCGCATCCTGACATGCTGGTGACGACCGCATGGGTCGCCGCCCACCTGGACGACCCTACGGTGCGCATCATCGAATCCAACGAGGACCCCTTGCTCTACGCAGCGGGCCACATCCCTGGCGCTGTCGAAGTAGACTGGACGGCAGACCTCAACGACCCGCTGCGGCGCGACTATCTGGATCGCCAGGCCTTCGAGGAGCTGATGGCACGCATTGGCGTCACACCGGAGATGATGCTGGTGTTCTATGGTGACAGGCATAACTGGTGGGCGACCTATGCTTTCTGGGTATTCCAGTTGTTTGGCCATCGCCAGGCCCGGATCATGGACGGCGGGCGCTTGAAATGGGAGCTTGAGAAGCGCCCCATGACTCGTGTCAAGCCCTCTTATCCGCGCACCGTCTACCGCGCACCGGAACGCGACGACGCAGCCATCCGCGCTTTCCGCGACCAGGTGTTGGCCCATGTCGACGCCCGCAAGCCCCTCGTGGACGTGCGCAGCCCCGCCGAGTACAGCGGCGAACGTCTGCACATGCCCGACTATCCCAACGAGGGCGCGCTGCGCGGGGGGCACATCCCTGGCGCGGTGAATGTGCCCTGGAGCCGCGCGATCAACCCCGAAGACGGCACCTTCAAGACCGCCGAGCAACTTCGCGCCATCTACGAGGGCGAGCAGCGTTTGCGCCGCGACGATGACATCGTTGTGTACTGCCGCATCGGGGAGCGCAGCAGCCACACCTGGTTCGTGCTCACTTATCTGCTGGGCTACGAGCGCGTGCGCAACTACGATGGTAGCTGGACTGAATGGGGCAACCTGGTCAACGTCCCCATCGAACGCTGAAGGATTACGGACGCCGGATGACAGACTATTCTGGTAGACTGAATGAGGTGCTCGCCGATTTCGCCCTTGTCACGTCTCGGTCAGAGCGCGCCGAACTGTTGATGGACTGGGCGGATCGCTTCACGCCCGTGCCGGCGGAGGTCGCCGTCCCGCCCTACCCCGCAGATCACCGCGTGCCCTTCTGCGAATCGGATGCCTACGTCTGGGCCATTCCAGAAGAGAGGACTGGTTCGCTGCGCCTCTACTTCGTCGTCGAGAATCCCCAGGGACTCTCGGCGATGGCTCTCGCCGCCATCCTGACCGAGACCCTCTCCGGTCTTCCGGCGGCGCAGATTGCCACCGTATCGCCGGATATTGTCTTGAAGCTGTTCGGCAACGACATCTCGATGGGCAAGGGCCAGGGCTTGATGGGCATGGTGAGGATGGTGCAGGCGGCAGCGGAGGCACACCCACAGAAGTAAGCGTTTAGAGGGAGGGATTGGGGACTTCGGATTGCGAAATTCGGATTGTGAATTGGGAAATCCGTTCTCCACGCGCGGAGGATGATGTCAGGCGTCGTATTAGCCCCACCCCTAGATCCCCTCCACGTGGTGGAGAGGGGATTTCATGGCAGCCTGACTCCCCCTGCACCACGTGGAGAGGGGGCTGGGGGGTGAGGCTCGACGTGAGACATTCGCCAGCTTTCACGTTCGCTGAATGCCTGTCCGTCCCTGAATCCCTGAACTATGCATGGAGAGAGCCGGGGGTAAGGTTCTCTAGCGCAGGCGCTCCACCAGTGCGGCAGCCGCCCCTTCACGCTTGACCAGCCCGCACGCCTGCAAGCGCAGCGCCAGGTCCATCCAACGCTCGCGGCGCGGGTCGTCGCGCAGGGCTGGACGCAGCACGCGCGCAGCTGCCTCGGCATCGCCCAGGTCATCGGCCAGCGCCATCGCCTGCCAGAAGGGAAGTTCTTCCAGTTCCGGCGCTTCGGCGCACGCCTGCGCCCACAGGCTCATGGCCTGCGCCTGGTTACCTGCCTCAAGCGCCTCATACCCCTGCTGGTCGAGCAACTGGGCGTGGCGTAGCCGCACCAACCGCCCCAACTCCGTAACCGGATCATCGTGCTCGTCAACGCGCAGATCGTAGTCGGCGCGCCAGCATGGGTCTTCTCGCCGGCCAGAGACAACTTTCAGCGCCGCCGACTGCATCCCGCGAATGTCGCCCCCTTCCGCCTGCGCCGCCTGCAATGCCGCCAGCATCCGCCCGGCCAGGTCGCCACTGGCGGACTCGAAGGCGGCGGCCATTGCCGGGACGACGGTGGGGTTGGTCATCATGTTGGCCTGGACGCTGTACCCTTCGCCAGTGTGATGGCTCGCCTCAGGGATGCACCCCTCCCCTGTCCAGGCGGCGGCACGGCCAGCCGTGTCCACCACCGCCACCTGACGCCGGCGTGCATCAGGGTCGGAGGCTACCAGCGCCGAAATGACCTGAGGTGCAGGCACTCCTTCGCCCAGCATGGCCAGGGCAATGGGGCCAAACGAGATGTTGACCAGCGATTGGGTAGCCACAGCCCCCACCCCTGGGATCAACCAGGGGACGACGCTGCCCACGCACATTTGGTGCGTCTGCACGGCCACGCCGAACTGCCCCGACTGCGCGTCGCGGGCCACGATGCTGTACGTGCTGAAAAGTTGGGACGGTTGAAAAGTCATGGTCGGCTGGCTCCTGACCGCCTGGCAAGATAAAAGGAGGGACGCACCGCGTTTTCCTGTGCGTCCCCGCAGTTCACAGCATAATCCGGGCAGAGCCAGCGATCAGCGCCGCAGGCTCAACCCCAGACGCCGCGCGCGCCCGTCAATGTTGAGAATGCGCGCTTTCACTGTGTCCCCTTCGCGGACGACGTTCCTGGGGTGCAAAAAATGCCCTTCCGCCAGCTCGGAGACATGAATCAGCCCTTCCAGGCCCTCCTCGATGCACGCAAACGCGCCAAAGTCCACTACATTGGTGATGACGCCTTCTACAATCTGCCCCACCTGGTAGCGTTGTTCAACCGTCTCCCAGGGGTCGGGGCGCAGCCGCTTGAGGCTGAGCGCCACGCGCTCCTGAGTGGGGTCCACACTCATCACGTGGACATCCATGACATCGCCGCGCTGCAGGATGTCGCTAGGATGCCCAACACGCCCCCAGCTTAGCTCGCTGATGTGGATCAGCCCTTCCAGCCCGCCCAAATCTACAAACACGCCGAAATCGCACAGGTTAGTCACTTTGCCCCGGCACACATCCCCCGCCTTAATGGTGCTCAGGACATACGCGCGGGTGCCAGGCTGGACCTGGGCGGCACGCTCAGAGAGTATGAGCCGGTTCTGCGCGCGATCCAGTTCGATCACGCGCAGCCGCAGCGATTGCCCAATGCGTTGGGCCAGCGCGTCAAGCCGGGCGCGCCCGTCGGCCATTGCTGGAAAATCCACCAGTTGGCTGGCCGGGACAAATCCGCGCAGGCTGCTCCACGCGACCAGCAGCCCGCCGCGGTTGTGTCCTATCACGCGCAGTTCCACTGTCGCGTCCGTCTCAAAAGCGTGGCGGGCCTGTTCCCAGTCTGCGGCTGCACCGTCCGGCTGATCCTCAGCCGCCTGTCCCCCCTTTGCGCTTGAAGATGGTGCGTCTTCCCAGAACGCAACGTGCTCCTGAGGCCCCCCCCAAGTGGCTGCGTTCTCTCCCTCGTCGAGCAGTGCTTCCCAGTACGCCTCATCTGGGGGAAGAGGGGGAGAAGAACTGTGGTGCCGAACCTCTGAAGACATCGCCTCTCACCTTCCTCAACCTCTCACTGTTTCCGACTTTATCTGAACCTTTTCTGATCGCCGCCTTCGTGTCTCTTGTGAGAAATATGCTCGGGCGTGCTCATTATAGATAACCGTTAGTACAATGCATCCCCAAGTGCCAATAGATAACGACCGCCGCAAACGGACGGTGATGGGCGTAAGGCACACATCGCAGGGGCGGGGGCGCAGCGCCGACACACATCGGCCCACAAAGGGCGCAACGGTAGTGCGCGCGCCCCCACAGACACGGAGCAGCACCCAAAATGATACACGTAGGCATAGACATCGGCAAGTCGGCGCTCACGGGGGCGCGGAGCCTCCCCCGCACACCCGTTCGATTGCCTTACACACTACGCCCCGAATCGTTGTCAAACCGCCTCATTCCGGGTGCATCTCACGATGGGAGCGAAATGCTTGAACCGCAGAGACACAGAGGGCGCAGAGAAGAACTTAACACCACCTTTTCTCTGCGCTCTCTGCGCCTCAGCGGTGATCCTTTGCCCCAGAAATGAGATGCACCCCTCATTCCGGCGTGGCTGTGACTGCTGCTTGCGCCTCCTGGGAAGTCTGTTCCCCGTCCGCCCGTCTGCGCTCCGAGATGGCCTGCCGTTCCATCTCCTCGACCTGCCGTGCCACCTCCTCAATCGCTACTCGCTGCTTGCGATACAGGTCTGACTCGCTCATTGCCAGCCGCAGCGCCACGTCGCGCACCTTGCGGCCCTGCAGGAAGCGCATCTCCAGGATGTTGTAGAGAATCCACTCAGTCGTGGTCAGGCTGCGTTGCCCTTCCGGGCGCAGGTTTTCGATGGCCTGGGCCAGCACGGTGCGCAGCGCGCGCACCGGGTTCTGATCCCGGCTTTCTTCCATCTCGCGCCAGACGACGTTGAGCTTGAGCAGCTCGCTCTCAGTCAGGCGGGGGCCGCCCCAATAGTCCCGCAGGGCATCCTTGACCAGATTCAGCAGGTCGGAAGACGCCGGTACATCATCGGCGGGTTTAGGCAGAGCGTCCACGCGGCCATAGCGCGAGAGGCCGCGCAGCCGCTGCATGATGTCCATCTGCGAAGCCAGCCCTTCAAGCACGGCGAAGACTTCAGACTGGTGCTGAACGCCTTCCAGCACGCGCGCGGCCTGCCCGGCCAGCGCCGCGAACACCTCGTGTTCCTCAGCGGTGAGGTCTGGCTGAGGTGCGCGTGCCCACACGCCCAACACACCCAGCAAAGGAACCTGCACGCCGTTCTGCCCCACCGATGACCTGCGCAGGGGTACCAACCAGTAGGATCGCCAGATGTAGAAATCGCCGGCGCGCGGCAATTTCTGGGCCTGGGCGGGGTCGTTTGCGTCAGCTACGTCTTCGCCGCCAATGCGCGAAAGCTCCGGCGAAGTGAGCGCCTCAGATGAGGGCGCAAGCTCGCCCACCACCTGCACCAGCCGCGCTCCGCCCGCCTCCATCTGCGCCACAAATGCCGTCGGCACGCGCAGGTTGTCACAGATGGCTGCCAGAATCGCCTCAAGCAGTTGGGACGCATCTGCCGGGGTCAGCAGACGGTCACTGAGCCGCTGAATCCATTGTGCTCGTTGCTGGTCTTGTGTGTAGATCAGCCACCGCTGCAACACGGGCAGCAGCAGCGTGATAGACCATTGCAGAAGCAGCACCGTAGCAACCGCTGCAAACGGCATGAAGGTATCGCCGTCCAGGCCCAGAACATTGGACACGCGCGGCACAAAGAGAACTACCGCCAGCACAGCCGCGCCGGTGAGCGGCCCGCGCAGCATGAACTCCATAAGCTGCGACTTCACCACGCGGTCGGGGCGTTCCGAGCCGAAGAAGGAAAGTGGATAGGCCAGGAAGACCAGCATCAGCATCAGGATCATGTTGGCCAGGTTCAGCACGATCAGCATTGTCGTGTCGCGCTCGATGCCGATCCTTCCCAGCAACGAGTAGGGAAAGATACCCCAGGCCGGGGCCAGGAACACCGACAGCAGATACGTCATGCGGCGCTGCGTGTAGCGGGTCAGGCAGCGTTGGCGGGCGCGAATGACATTCACCATTGAAAAGACGGCAGCGACCAGCAGGAAAGCGACGTAAACGGGAAACGCTGGCCCGGCGGCCAGATGTGGAATGTCTGGGGTGATCGGCCCGCCGATCACGGCGTCGGTGAAAAGGGCCAGCACCATGAACGTCGCGCCCAGCGCATATGACAGGCGAATGGCCGCCCGCCGCCGCCCGCGCGATGGCCGCCCGGTGGTAGCCAGCAGCGCATCGGACAGGTGCAGCAATGTGGCTGGCACGAACGCAATCCCGATCCACTGGAAGCGCAGCCAGACGGCCAGGTACTCATCGCCAGGGTCGAGCGCGATGAAGACATCGCCCAGGAAGGCGAAGACCACACAGAGCAGCACCAGGCTGGAGGTGCGCGTCACGCGGTCGCGCGTGTTACGTGCCAGGTTGTACAGCACGATAGACACAGCCACAATGACGATTGTGGCCGTCAGAGTCTCGTTGGTCAGTTCTAGAATGGTGAGGAGTTCGCGTGAAGTCATCGTGAGCCGCGTCTTCCTCTGCACCTAGCGCAGGTTCTTGGCGAAGAAGATGGCGATGTCCTGGTTAGGGTAGTAGTGGTCATTGTAGCCGCAAAACACCAGGCCGTTAGCCTGGGCGAAACTGATCGCCGGGTGATTCTTGGTCTGCACGGCCAGCGTCACATGGCGCAGCCCGCTGGCCTGCACCCACTCGCCTGCCTGTTCGAGCAGCGCGCTGCCGATCTTGTGCCGGCGAAAGGGCGTATTCACCACGAGGTCTTCCACCCACGCTCCTTGCTCGCCTGGCCTGATGCGCACGTTGATGTACCCCAGGACAAGTCCTTCAGCAAGCGCCACCAGGAAGCAGTCGCGTTGCTGCCAGAGGCTCATCAGCGTCGCCGCGTCGCGCGGATATTCGACCTCCACCAGCCGGGGCAGCCGCACCGGGCGAAAGCGCACGGCGACCTCCCCGCGATCATCGCGGACATCCATTTGCCAGACGTGATCGGTCAGATAGGAGCGTTCGAGCGCCAGGCACTCGGCCAGTTCTTCGTCCGAGTGCAGTTCGCGCACCATAAACTGGCTGCGTGGTGTGTTCATCATGCCTGCATTCTACCCAACACCCGGCTCTTGCTGCAATCGCTGCGTGCGCATCGGTTCCACGAACAACCTGTTGCCAGGGGAGGTCATGACTACTCGGTGAACGCCTCCCC
>CAYNHD010000209.1:0-7354 GCA_964396775.1 uncultured Thermoflexus sp.
GGGTGTTTTCCCCCTCCCTGGCTGGGCCGGGGAGGGGGCCAGGGGGAGGGGCATTGTGCCGCACTAGACTTCCGAAGTCTTCGGAGACTTCGGAAGTCTGATCTTCGAGCGCCTGCCCGTGTAGGGGCGTATGACCATATGCCCCTACCTCATCCTGCTTCAAACAAGTGGCTGACAGCCTTCGCACACACCCTGCACTCCCGCCGCCTTGCACCACAGTCCAGTCTGGCTATAATCCGCCTTATGAGCAGTGCGTCAGGCAGCGCGTGGAGGGAGCGACATGAACGAAATGCGCGAGCAGCTAGAGCGCGCCTACCGGTACATTAAGCACGACCGCACCGCCGAGGCGGAGCAGATACTGCGCTCGCTCCTGGACGAAGACAGCGAAAACGTCCATGCCTGGTGGCTTCTCGCCCACGCGCAGACAGACGCAGACGAGATACGCCACGCGCTGAATCGCGTCTTGGCGCTCGACCCGGACTATCCCAACGCCCACAAAGCGCGCGAACTGCTGGATGCGCTGGAGAGCCGCTTCCCCACCCCCGCCGATCTCGAGGCCCTGGCGTTCTTCGCCGATGAAAGCGCCGCCGCTTCTGAAGAGGAAGCCCTGGTGGAAGGGACGTTCACGCCCCCCGCGCCTGTCCCTGAGCCGTTCGAGGAAGAGCCGCTCTCAGAGCTGGATGAAGTGTATCTCGTTGAGGAAGAGGAAGAGGACGCTCAGGTGGCAGAACTGGCCGCCTCGGAAGACCCCTTCCGCGATCTCGAACGGGATTTGCTGACCGCAGGCGGTGAAGGGGAAGAAGAGGTCGAGGTGGACAGCGCCGATCTGTTGCTGGCGCTGGGGGACGACGACGTGGACCTCGAAGCACTGCTCCAGTTAGAGGAGAGCAGCGAGGAAGGGGGTCCCGCCCCCCAGGCACCCCGCCGGCGACGGTCTGGCCGGCGGCGGTGGGGAGTGCTGGCCTTGCTGGCCCTCATCGTCATTGCCGTCGCTGCTCTGTGGGGCCTCTTCCTGCGCGAAGAGGACAGCGCGCCGCAAGACCCTGGCCCGCTGACCGTGCTGCCCGTCGAAGATGTCGCTGTGGCCAGCCTGCTCCAGACGCTCAACACGCAACTGGAGACCGCCGGTCTCGGCCAGAACTATCGCGCCGTTGTCGCCAACAGCGGTCTGGGCAAGACGCTCTATATGGAATTCTGCATGGAACCGCGCCTCGCCCTGGCGGATGCCATCACGCGGGGAATGGAACTGGTCGCTCGCCAGGCCCCCCAGGCGGCGGGTCAAGTTGACGCAGTAGGTGTCTGGATCAACCGCTGCCAGGCCGACCCCTATGACACACTCTTTCGCGCCGAGGTTGCGCTGGAGGCGGCGCAACGTTACGTGAACGGGGAGCTAGGCACGGGGGAGATTGGCCTGGCCAGTTTCCAGGCGCTCTGGACGAAGTAGCAGGTTCCAGGCCGCCCGCATCTACTGGGGCGGCTGGACCGATTCCGGTCGTTCGCAGGGCAGCCAGACGGCAAACTGGCTGCCTTCCCCCACTTCGCTGCGGACACGGATCGTGCCGCCGTGCCCCTGTACAATGCCGTAAGTCACAGACAGCCCCAGGCCAGTGCCATCGTTCTTGGTGGAGTAGAACGGCTCGAAGATGCGGTCAACCGCCTCATCGTCTATGCCCGTGCCCGTGTCCGACACAGCCAGGACTACCCCCTGCCCTTCTGGATAGACCTCAATGGTCAGGTCGCCGCCCTCGGCCATAGACTGGACTGCGTTGAGCACCAGGTTCAAGAGCACCTGCTTCAACTGGGCAGGTGTGCCTTGCACGGGTGGCACCTCATGCAAGGACTTGGACACGCGAATGTGCATACGCTCCAATTGCTTCTGCGTGAGGAGCACCACCTCATCAACCAGCGCAGGCAGATTCACGGGGATCGTCTCCCCCGCGCTGGGGCGTGCGAAGTCCAGCAGCCGCGCTACAATCGCTTTGATGCGCTGCACTTCCTGCTCGGCGATGCGCAGGCTCTGCGGATCGACCGGCTGGTTGTTGGCAATATCCTCGATGGCCACTTCCAGGGTGTTCAATATCGGCTGCAACGGGTTGTTGACCTCGTGCGCGATTCCCGCTGCCAGACGGCCCAACGCGGCGAGTTTCTCGGATTGGATAAGCTGGGCCTGGGCCGAGCGAAGCTCACGGGTTCGTTCTTCGACCATCGCTTCCAGGTTCTGAGCGTAGGAGTGCAGCGCCGCATAAAGTTGGGCATTGCGCACGGCCAGGGCCGCCTGCTCGCCGATGGAGCGCGCCATGCGCAGCTTGCTCTCGCCGTAGAAGCCCGGCTCGCTGTGCGCCACCACCAGAATTCCCAGCAGGCGATTATGGTGGTGGAGCGGGACGGCCAACGCGGAGCCAAGCCCCTGCGCGCTCAGATAGTCGAATCCTTCGGTAAGCTCAGCCCGCAAGACCGGCTCGCCCGTGCGGTAGACATATCCCACGACCGAGTCGGGGCGTTCCAACAAGGCCCGCGCCTCGGCCTGACCGATCTCTCCGCGCACGGTGTCACGACATAAGACCGGCTGCCCGTCCTCATCAAACAGGTAAAGCTCCACATGCTGGGCGGAGAACTCCTGCGTGATAATATTGACCATGCGCCCGGTTAGCTCTGAGAGCGCCAGGCGTTGGTTGAACTCGGCCCCGACGCGCACCAACGCCTCAAGCTCGGCGTTCCGGCGCTGCAACCTGTCCTCAAGCTGGCGCGCGCGCATCTTGCTGATGGCACGGGCGACTAGCTCATGGTAATCATACGGCTTGCGGATGTAGTCATCCGCGCCCAGTTGCAAGCCGTGCGCCACGTCCGACGGCTCGCGCGCGGCAGCCGTGACGAAGATCACGGGGATGCGTGCCGTCTCTGGGTCTTCGCGCAGGCGCGCCGTCACTTCAAAACCGTTCAGGCGCGGCATCTGCACGTCCAGCAGGATCAGGTCCGGCTTCAGCGCGCGCGCTTTTTCCAGGGTAGCCACCCCGTCGCGCGCGCTCTCCACGGCGAACCCTTCCCGCTCCAGCACCCGGTGCAGCAGGAGAATGGCGTTCTGTTCATCATCAGCAACCAGGACTAGTGGCTTGTGCGTCTGCATCGGCGCCTCCGGGCTGAACATGGCGGGTTACTGGTTGTGCCGGTTGTTGGTTGTTGGTAGAGCGTGTCCGCAACAGAGCTGCTTCCACTAAGAACCAATCACCAATTATCAAGAACCAATTACCATGTTACGCGCGCTCTATCTGGTTTCTCCATAAGACATCCTCAGTACGGTAATGATAATGGCTCTGTGCCATTCGGGGTAGTCAGCGGGCATAGACTCTACCGAATTGTATGTTAGAATTCCCATGTTGCTTGGAGAAAGATCACCGCTCATGAAACATCCTGCTTCCTTCAGACGCCGGCTGGCGGACGCCCTGGCGCGTGGTGCGCTGCTCGGCGCTCTGCTGGGAATAGCTTTCTTCGCCGGGTTCGTGCTGCGCGACCGCGTGCCAGCAACCGCCCAGGAGCGCAGCGCAGCGCAGTTCGGTTTGCTCGAAGAGGTTGAACACCTGCTGGAGCAGAACTATCTGCGCGAGCTTCCGCCCCATGCGGAGATGGAGTACGCAGCCATACGCGGTTACCTGGGCGCGCTCAATGATCCCTTCACTTTTTTCATTGATCCGCCGGTCGCCCAGAACGAGTCCGAGGTGCTGGCCGGTCAATACGGGGGCATCGGCGTGCAGGTCAAGCGCGACGAGCGCGGCGACCTGGTGCTCTTCCCTTTTCGTGACGGCCCGGCGGCCCGCGCTGGCATCACCGATGGCGACCTGCTGCTGGCGGTGGACGGCGTGCCCATCCCGCCCCAAGAGCGTCTGGATGTCGTGGATCGGATGCTGCGCGGCGAAGTTGGCGAAGGGCGCGGCGTGACGGTGACCGTGCGTCAGCCCGACGCCGCGACCGCACGCGACACCTTCATCGCCTTTGAGGTGGTGATGGTGCCCTCGGTGGTCTGGCGCGTGCTGCACGAGGCCCCCAGCCTGGGCTACGTCCAGATCATCCGCTTCACGGCGCGCACGCCAGAAGAACTGCGCACCGCGCTCGCCGATCTTGAGGCGCAGGGCGTTGAAGGGCTGATCCTCGACCTGCGCGGCAACTCCGGCGGCCTGCTGCAAGAGTCGGTGGCCGTGGCGTCAGAGTTCCTCGACGGCGGCGTGGTCTTCTACGAACGGACACGTAGCGGCGAGACAGAGACACTCGCCGCGTCGGGTGGCACAGCCCTCGACCAGCCGCTCGTAGTGCTGGTGGATCACGGCACGGCCAGCGCCGCCGAACTGGTGGCCGGCGCCCTCCGCGACCGGGGACGGGGCATCCTCGTCGGCCAGAAGACGTATGGCAAGGGGTCAGTCCAGCTCATTTTCCGTCTGGGTGATGGCTCATCTATCCATATTACTTCTGCCGAGTGGTTCACCCCCGCGCGCGCAGCCCTGGACGGCCAGGGCCTTGAGCCGGACATCGCCATGATCCCGGCGGAAGACGGGCGCGACGTCGAGTTGGGCGAAGCCATACGCTATCTGACAGCATTCCGCGCCCAGGCCGTCCGCTAGACGGCGCGTTCAGCAGCAGGCGCTGACGAGCAGTGCCAAAACTGGAGGCGGTACTCCCATGATCGTCCACAAGCCAGGGGATGATTCCCCTTCTGCCCAGGCGAAGCGTCTCGCCTCGCCGCTGCGGACGCAGATGCTTTTCGCCGGGGCGCTGATCGCTGCCATCGCCTTTCTCGGCGGAGTCTGGTTCGCGGATCAGGTGGATTCCCCACACAACACGGACGAGTTTGACCTGTTCTGGCAAAGCTGGGCCATCCTCGAAGACGAGTTCTACTACGAGCTGCCCGCCGACCAGGAGTTGATCTATGGTGCTACACAAGGGCTTCTTGCCGCAGCCGGGGACCGCTACACATTCTTCGCCCCACCCCAGGCAGCGGCCTACGACCGGCAAACCCTCGCCGGAGAGTTCGGCGGCATTGGCGCGTATGTGGGCCTGGACGCGGACGGGCGGCTGGTGATCACGGCCCTGTTCTCAGGGTTCCCGGCTAAAGAAGCGGGCCTGCTGGCCCAGGACGTGATCGAGGAGATTGATGGCGTGCCCATCGCCGGCTGGACGCTGGAGGCTGCCGTCGGGCGGCTGCGCGGCGAGATCGGCAGCGAAGTGACCCTCTCTGTCTACCGTCCGGCGGATGGCTCGCGCTTCACGGTGACGATCACGCGCGCCCGCGTCGAACTGCCCACCGTCATCGCCGACACCTATGAGGGCGTCGGGTACGTGCGCCTGTTCACCTTCAACGATCGGGCCACCGAGTTGCTCGAAGGGGAGATCGAGACGCTGATCGAGGGAGGGGTAATGGGGCTGATCCTCGACCTGCGCGGCAACCCTGGGGGACTGCTCGACCAGGCGGTGAGCGTGGGCGATCTGTTCCTCGACGAAGGCGCGATCGTCACGCAGCAAGACCGGCAAGGACGCCGCACGACCTACCGCTCCCAGACCGGCCAGATCGCTGAAGGCATCCCGCTCGTCGTGCTTATAGATGGCGGGAGCGCCAGCGCGTCCGAGGTTGTGGCCGGCGCGCTGCAAGATCGGGGACGCGCTGCGCTCATCGGCCAGTCCAGCTTCGGCAAGGGATCGGTGCAGCACGTCCATGACCTGCCGGGCGGCTCGCAGGTGCATGTGACAGTAGCCCTATGGTTCACGCCCAACGAGACGCCCATCCAGGATCAGGGTCTCACCCCCGATGTGGTCGTGGAGGACACCGCCGCCGAAGACGGGCGCGATCCATTCGTTGACGCGGCCCTGGCGTATCTGGCGCAGCGCGAAGACATCGCTGAGCCAGAAGCTCAGACTCTGGAATGACAGGTGACTCACAGTGAGCGAAAATCGCAAGGTTATCTCGACCAACCGCAAGGCACGGCACGATTACGAACTGCTGGACACTTATGAGGCCGGGCTGGTTCTCACCGGCTCTGAGATCAAGTCCATTCGCGCCGGACATGTCAATCTGCGCGAGGGGTACATCCTGCCGCGCGACGGCGAGCTATGGCTGATCAACACGCACATCGCCTCCTACGATCAGGCGGGCCGCTATGGGCATGATCCGCTGCGCCCGCGCAAGCTGCTGCTGCATCGCAAGGAGATCGAGCGGATTCTCGCCCGCGTGCAGGAGAAGGGGCTGACCCTTGTCCCCACGCAGCTTTACCTGGTGCGCGGGCGGGCCAAAGTGGAGATCGCCCTGGCGCGTGGCAAGCGGCAGTACGACAAGCGCGAGGCGTTGCGCAAGCGCGACAGCCAGCGCCAGATCGAGCGGTCTCTGCGCGACCGCGATTAGCTGCCAGACCATGACTGCGCACGCAGGGCCAGAGCGCCTGCCCGCCACCATCCGCCAGATCAACGACCTGCCCCGCGCGCAGAAATGTGCCTGCTATGCGACGCTGATCCCCGCCTGGGTCTATGTGCGGCTGGGTATCGCCCCCTACGATCCCGCCGCCGGTGACCATCCCCACGTGCGTTTCCGCTGCCCCGCCGGCAGTAGCTCCGTTGAAATCTCTGTCTACAGCGCAGCCGATGCCGATGAGCCGGCCATCACCCTGCACATGGGCGACACGCCCCACGCTCAGTTGATCGTGATGATGGTCGTGGCCAACGACCCCGCTTCGCCGCGCTTCAACATTGACGTTGACGAGCAGGGCCGCGACACGCAGCTAGGCACCCGCACACGCAACATCCCCGAAGAAGTGCGCGCCATGCGCGCCGGGCTGGGGCCGGGCCAGGTACGGGCCGGGCTGCGCCTGTTCCGCGCCGCGCTGCCCACCTTCGAGGAGTTCGTCAGTCGCATGGGGCACGCCTTGTTCTTCATCGAGCCGCTCTTCTACCACAACGCGATCACCTTCGAGCGATACGGCTTTGCCTATTCGCGCGGCCAGCAGAAGATGCACACCATACACCGCGAGTTCCAGCCCGGCGGCGTGCTTCACACGCGCCTCGACGGCTCCACGCCCTTTCGCCCGCCGGACGCCTGGTGCTCGATCACCGGTCGCTCCTGGGCCATTCACGACGGCATTCTCAATGAGCCGTTTGGCGACGTGCTCATGTACAAGCGCGTTGGCATTCACGCTGGCATCGAAACCTTCCCCGGCGCTGCCTGGTTGCCTAGGCCACTCGCCTCTTCCCGCTGAGTACCGCCCGCGCCCCAGAGCGTGTTATGAACTCCACGCGCTCGGCGCAGCGGGAAGCGCGCAACGCCATGTGCGGCGCATTGACCCCACCCTGTGGCCCCTCCCCGCCAGCGGGGAGGGGCAAA
>CAYNHD010000210.1:0-7349 GCA_964396775.1 uncultured Thermoflexus sp.
CCCAGCCGCGAGGCAGCGCGGCGCATGATCATGGCCGGGGAGGTGCGCGTCGAGGGTGAGGTGCGCGACAAGCCCGGTATGCGCGTGCCGCGCCAGGTGGCGGTTGAAGTGCGCCAGACACCGCGCTTTGTCAGTCGCGGCGGTGAGAAGCTGGCGGCTGCGCTGGCGGCCTTTGCCGTGGACGCGCGCGACCGGGTGTGCGCCGATGTGGGCGCGAGCACCGGCGGGTTCACCGACTGCCTGCTCCAGCACGGCGCGCGGCGCGTCTACGCCATTGACGTGGGCTACGGGCAGCTTGACTACCGGCTGCGCGCTGACCCGCGCGTGGTGGTGATGGAGCGCACCAACGCGCGCTACGTGGCGGCGCTGGACGAGCCGCCGAGCCTGGTGGTGGCCGACGTGTCGTTCATCTCGCTGCGCTACCTGCTGCCGGTGGTGCGCGGCTGGCTGAGCAGCCCGGCAGACCTCATCCTGCTGATCAAGCCGCAGTTCGAGGCGGGCAAGGGGCAGGTGGGCAAAGGGGGCGTGGTGCGCGACCCAGAGACGCACCGCCGCGTGCTGACCGACGTCCTGGACGCGGCGCAGGCAGAGGGGTTCGCGGTGGGCGGGCTGATCCGCTCGCCGCTGAAGGGGCCGGCGGGCAATGTGGAGTTCCTGGTGTGGCTGCGCACTGGCCAGGGCGTCCCGGCCCTCTCCGTGCAGGACTTGATCGCGGCGGTGGTGGCGGACGAAGAGAGTCTGGCGGACGGGAGAGAGAGTCGCTGAGGTGCGGAGGTTCACTGAACCGCAGAGACGCAGAGAACGCAGAGGAGAGCTATGAGGTTTCCTCGCTTTTCTCCGCGCTCGCTGCACCGTTGCGGTGATGCTTTGCCTCGGAACTGACACGCGCCCTTGCGGTCCTTGACTCTCTACACATCACCGCTGAAGTCTGGCAGGCGGTGGTAGAATAGAGATCGTTCAAGGAGGACATTCATGGTTGGCCAACGAGTGACTGACATGACATTAGATGAGTTGAAGGCGCTCATCGCACGCGAAATTGAACAGCGCATGGTCATGTGGCCGCGCCCCTACGACCCGCGCACGCCACAGGAGATCTTGGATTCCATTGACCGCAACATGTGGACACCGCCTCCTGGCTCACCCCCAACGCTCGAAATGCTCCGCGAGGATCGAGATCGCTGATGGCTGGCTATGTCCTTGATGCGAGTGTCGTTGTTCAACGCCTCATTCAAGACACGCACACACCATACGCGACAAGCCGGAACAGGATTGTTGCGTCAGCAGCCAACTGTGAACTTTCGTGAAGCGCGCCCCTGCGATGGGCAATTGTCAATTCGCTACCTAGCACGTATCATTAAGGTGGATCGTGACGCCTGTGCTGTGTCCTTGCGTGGAGGATGAGCGATTTATGCAAGTCTGCCCCCACTGTGGCCGCCAGAACCCCGATGTGGAAGCCTACTGCTACTCCTGCGGCCATATCCTGCCCAACGCCCTCGCTGACGCCGAGCGCGACGCGACTGGCCGTTTGAGCGATGCGCTTTATGAGGCGATTGAGCCGCGCCGCCGCTGGGGGACAGCGTACTTCGACCGCCAGAGCAAGCTGCGCCTGCATTTCCGGGACTCGGATGCGGTGATCGTCCTGGACGTGGACCGTGAAATCATCCTGGGACGCGCCCACAACGAGCCGGGCGTGGCCTTGCCGGACGTAGACCTTTCGCCGTATGGGGCGCTGGAAAAGGGCGTGTCGCGCAATCACCTGGCGCTGATACGCGATCACGACACCGTGGTGGTCAACGATATGGGCAGCGCCAACAGCACCTACCTGAACGGGCAGCGTCTGATGCCCTTCGAGCCGCGCATCTTGCGCGACAATGACGAGCTACGGCTGGGGCGGCTGGTCATCCGCGTTTCATTTACCTAGTGATGGGATCGGAATGGGCACTGCGCTCTGCCCGGCTGTGAGGCGCGCTCCTCAGCGAGCGCCTGCTGAGTCCGGGCCGCGCCCGCGCCTTGCCGCAAACACGCGCAGACACTTATGACTGACCTGACCAGGATTCAAGAACGGCTGAACGTCGAGTTCCGCAACCTCTCACTGTTGCAGCGCGCGCTCACTCACCGGTCGTATCTCAACGAGCACCCCGAACATTCCCTCGAAGACAACGAGCGACTGGAGTTTCTGGGCGACGCCGTGCTGGATTTCATCGCCGGAGCATGGCTCTATGACCGCTTCCCGGAGATGGACGAAGGCCGGCTCACCCGCCTGCGCGCCGGACTCGTGCGGACGGAGACGCTGGCCTCCTTCGCGGTGCGCTACCGCCTGGGTGAGGCGTTGCTGCTGGGCAAGGGTGAGGACGACTCCGGGGGGCGCCATCGCCCGAAGAACCTGTGCGGCGCGTTCGAGGCGCTGATCGGCGCGCTGTACCTGGATCAGGGAATGTCCGCCGTGCGCGCGTTTGTCGAGCCGCTGCTGGAGCCAGCCCTGACCGATATGCTGGTGCGCGACGCCGAGAAGGACGCCAAGAGTCTGCTGCAAGAATGGAGCCAGGCGACGCTCGGCGAAACGCCGGCCTACCGTACCGTCGAGAGCTACGGCCCGGATCACGCCAAGCAGTTCACGGTGCAGGTCTTGATCGGGACGACGGTGTGCGGCGTAGGGGTCGGGCATAGCAAGCAGGTTGCCGCACAGGACGCGGCGCAGCGGGCGCTGGCCGCTATTGAAGCGGGCGAAGTCGTCTTTGGGGATCGCTGACGGCGGGCGGGCCTGGCTGGACTCCTATCCCGTGCCTACGGCGGGCAGACGATCCCCTCGCGGCGGCTGACGGCGACAATAGTCGAGCGGTGATCGGACGCGCGGGCCGCTTCAGAACTCTGGTCTACCATCGCACCGGTGAGCGGCAGCCGGTACGTCCAGAGGTAGTCGAAGCGGGCGGCGGTACCGTCAACCAGGAAGACGGTCATGGCTTCTTCGGCGCGCAGGCTGGCGACGGGGTCTTGCAGGGCCGGGTTGCCCAGCGCCGCATAGAGCGGCGAATCCGGGCCGCGATAGAGCGGCGAGTCCGGGCCGAAGTTGAAGGTGCCGCCGACGATGATGCGGTCGCTCCAAGCGGGGTTGTGCCAGGCCGCGATCCAGTCGAGCATCCGCCGGTACTGCCGGTTCTGGTCTTGCTCGCCTTCGGGGATGGGCTGGCCGTCGCGCTCGGCGACGCGGAAGCCGAGCCAGGCGTTGTAGACGTACAGCGGCCCCAACCCACCCGCCAGCGGATCGGCGACGAGGCGCTCCGGGTTGAGCGTCACCTGCATAACCGCCGCCTGATTGCCGTCGCTGGGCAGGCGCAGGCCGCGCACGGTCTCGATGGGCACGCGGCTGAGCACGGCGATGCCCTGCAGGGCCTCGTTCTGCGGGTAGAAAGCCGACTCCATGCGCAGCCGCCGGGCCAGCCACAACACCTGATCCACGCCGAAGCTGGCCATGCGTCCCGTGTCCACTTCCTGCAGCAGCAGGACATCCACGCCGTTTAGCTCGACAAGCTGGGCGACGCGCTCCAGGTTGGGGTCGAAGAACTGCGAGTAGCCGCCGTGAATATTGAAGGTGGCGATGCGCAGGCAGTCGGCGTTCGCCGGGCGGCGGACGATGCTGCCCGACGCCGCCAATGCCCCGGCGTAGCTCGCGCCGACGACCAGCAGCAGCCCGGCCAGGGTATAGAGTCCGCGCCCGCCGCGCCAGGGGATGCGCCGCCGCCACAGAATCATGGGGATGGACAGCACCAGCGCAGCGACCAGCGCCAGGCCCAGGCCCATACCCCGGAAGGAGCGCAGCAGGTCATCCACGTTCTGGTACGGCTCGGCCAGGTCGCGCACGTAAGCGTAGTCATAGGTGAAGTAGTCGCCGACGGCCAGCGCCCCAAAACCAATGGGGCACAGCAGCATGGCGATGCCGGTCAGGTTGCGGCGGGGCAGCCCGACGTCGAACAGCCACCAAAGTGTCAGGCCGACCAGGAATTGAGCGAAGACCAGGGACAGGCCCGCCAGCAGGCCGTCATAGCGACGCCCTGCGACAAGCAGCAGGCCGAGCAGCAGCATCCACAGCCAGCCGCGCCAGACCGTATCGAACATGCCAGCGAAGCGCCGCGCCTGGTCGCGCACCTCCGGCACCAGCGGCAGCGTGGTCGCTGCCAGCAGCCAGGGCGCCAGCGCGCTGTAGCCCAATCCAGACCAGCGGGCGGCGGCATTGGGCAGGGCCAGCACGGTAAATTCGAGGAAGAGCAGCGCGCCCAGGGCCAGGCCGCCCCAGGCGTTCATCTGCCCGGCCAGCGGGGGCGCGTAGCCCTCTTCGCGGCGCGCGGCTTCGGCGGAGCGCCGCTCCAGGTACCATAGCAGCACCGAGAGCAGGATGAGGGCAATGGTCGCCCCGGCGATCAGGGTGCCCATCTCCAGGTCTATCTGCCCGGCGATGTCCAGGCGGTAGTTGCGCTGCCAGGTGCGGTCGAAGGTGTCGCCCAGCGCGCGGATGATCTGGTCGCCGGCGAAGCCAAGCAGCAGCGCCGACGGGAAGAACGCGGGCCGCCGCGTCACGAGCAGGGCCAGGTAGAGCAGTCCGCCCCCGACGACCAACGACGCGGCGGGCACCTGCAAATCAGCCGCTTGCAGGGCCATCGAGCGGCCCAAAGCCACCAGGATCACGGCCAGGGGCAGGCTCCAGCGCCAGCGGCGAAGAATCAGGCTGAGCAGGGGCAGGAGCAGCAACCCGGCGAGGAGGGCGATCTCTTCCTGGACGGTCGCTAACTGGACGACCCCTGGCACGCTGCTGATCGCCGCCGGGTCGGGCACGCGCCCCACGAGGTCGGCGCTGCTGGCGCGCGCGTAGAGCGCGGCGTAGGTGAAGCGCACGGCCTGGACAAAGAACAGGCCGACGGTGCCGGCTTCCAGGGTGCGAAGAAAGTCTTGTCGTATATGCGACATGGGGCAGATTGCCTCGTGTATGCAGGTAAGAGTAATTCGGTACTGCTGCGCGTTACCCCCGTATTGTACGCACAGTTCCCGTTCTTGCCAGCCGTTGCCTGACCTTAGCGCCCCCTCTCCATTTGAATCTATACATTACCCACATCTTGGATCGTGCCTGCCCCGCCATCCCCGGCCCTTCTCCCACAAGGGATACTGTTGGCGAAATGCTTCCGTAGAGGCGTATTGCAATACGCCCCTACGGGGGCGCTGCTCTGCTGCGCCCCTAGCGCCTGAAGGGTTTTGCACGCGCCCAGGACACTTGATGCAGCGCAAACTGGGTTATAATAAGCAAAATCCTACTTTGAAAGGGAACAGACGATGCAACACGCCGATACATTGTTAACCGGCGGCACGGTGTTGACCCTCAACGAGCGGCTGGATTGCTACGCGCCAGGGGCAGTGGCTGTCCAGGGCGATAGCATTCTCGCCGCCGGCCCGGAAGAAATCGTTTGCGCCCGCTACAGCGCCGACTCGGTGGTGGATTGCCGGGGGCAGATTGTGATGCCGGGGCTGGTCAACGCGCACACGCACATGCCCATGTCGCTGCTGCGGGCGATGGCTGACGATCTGCGCCTGGATGTGTGGCTGATGGGTTACATGATGCCGGTCGAGCGCGAGTTCGTCGGCCCGGAGTTCGTGCGGCTGGGCACCGAGCTATCGTGCGCGGAGATGATTCGCGGTGGCACGACGCTTATCGCTGACATGTATTACTTTGAGGCGGAGGTGGCGGCGGCGGTGGCGGCGGCTGGGCTGCGCGGTGTGTGCGGCCAGACGGTGATGAAATACCCCGCGCCGGACGCCGAGAGTTATGAGGAGAGCCTGGCCTATACGCGGCGCTTCATCGAGGAGTGGCGCGGTCATCCGTTGATCGTGCCGTCGGTGGCCCCGCATGCGCCCTACACCTGCACCGACGAAATCTTGCAGGCCTGCGCTGACCTGGCGGTTGAATACGACGTGCCGTTGCAGATTCATATTTTGGAGACGCGCCAGGAGGCCGAAGATAGCTGGGCGGCCTTTGAGCAGAAAGTGGTCAACCGTGTGGCGGAACTGGGCGTTTTCCGCGCCAAAACCATTGCCGCCCACTGCGTGCACGTGGACGGCGAGCAGATTCGCCTGCTGGGTCAGTACAACGTCGCGGTGGTGCACAACCCCACCAGCAACCTTAAGCTGGCGAGCGGCATCGCGCCGGTCATTGAGATGCTGGAACGCGGGGTGCGGCTGAGCATTGGCACCGACGGGGCGGCCAGCAACAACGACCTGGACATGTTTGAGGAGATGCGCCTGGCCGCTTTGCTGGCCAAAGGCGCGACCTTCGACCCGGTGGTGCTCCCGGCTAGGGAGGCCCTGTTGATGGCCACGCGCTGGGGTGCCGAGGCGCTACACCTGGGGCACCTGACCGGCAGCCTGGAGCCGGGCAAGCGTGCCGACCTGATCGTGCTTGATCACAACCCCGTGCACAATGTGCCGCGCTTTGGGCGCGACCCGAACGCCATCTACTCGCAGGTCGTCTACGCCAGCCAGGCGGCGGATGTGCAGCATGTGATGGTCAACGGGCGCTGGCTGATGCGCGAGCGCGGCCTGCTGACGCTGGACGAAGCCCGCATCCGCCGCGAAGCCGAAGGCTACGCGCGGCGGGTGGACGCCTTTCTCATCGCGCGCGAGGGCAATGTCCTCAACAAGCTGGTGGCCATTGGCGGGCTGCAACAAGAAGAGAGCTTCGAGATTCAGGTGAAAGCTCTGGTTGACGGCGACGGAGAAGAACTGATCGCGCGGTTGCTGCGCGACCCGGCGGTGCAGGTCGTCAGGCACAACCACTACCGGCAGTATGACACGTACTTCCTCTTCGATGACGATGACCAGGGCCGCGTACGCTACCGTGAGGACGATCTCATCGGCGCGTCCGGTGAGTTGGAGTCGGTGCGCACGCGGCTGACGTACACGATCCCGGACAAGGCGCGCGAGTTCGACGAGGCGGTGCTGCTCTCGCACTCGCGCTTCATTGCCCCTGCCGACCGCCCCTTGCGTTTCTACCGCGAATACTTCAAGGCGCACCGCGAGTGCGAGGTGCACAAAGACCGGCTGCGCTGGCATGTGCTCTACAAGGGCGTGCTGTTCTACGTGAACCTCGATCACGTGGTGGAGCCGAAGACCGACCGCCGCTACATCGAGATCAAGTCGCGGACGTGGTCGGCGCGCGATGCCGAGTACAAGGCGGCGCTGGCAGCGGAGATTCTGGACGAGGTGCTGGGCATTCAACCAGGCGAGCGCGTGCGCATGGAGTACGTGGACTTGTGCTAGTACATCAGGGCGGAAATAGGCGCGCGGTTTGGCCTGATTGACCCCTATCC
>CAYNHD010000211.1:0-7268 GCA_964396775.1 uncultured Thermoflexus sp.
GGGTATACTTCAATTCGTTCAATATTTAACTGATTTCTCGATTAGTTCGCCAACAACGTCCCTTGTGGGGAAAGGAGAGAATTGCCTGTCAGATCGTCCCTCCTCTAGCTCGGCTGGAGGGGGGATTGAGGGGGGAGGCGTTCACCGGGTAGTCATGACCTCCCCAGGCAACAGGTTGTTCGTGGCCCCTTCTGAATGTGCACTGCGGCACAATCGACCCAACCAGCCTATAATATAGGGTGGTTCAGCGCCGCCCAATGGCGGCAGCACGCGCAAAGGTGCACGATGTGGGAGTGAGACATGCACAGAAACAAGCGAGGTAACTTACAGTGGACCGCTGCGCTGGCGCTCGCCGGCCTGGCGCTGCTCGTGGTCAGCGCCCTGCTGCCGGGCGCGCGCGCGCTGGCTCAGGGAGACGACGATAGTCCCGCCCCCTTCCCCGGCGACCCGCTGCCCAACGACCGCGACGCCCTCTTCGCCGGTTCAGGGGTCTGCGCAAGCTGTCATGGCCAGCTCAGCGACGCCGCGGGGAACGATGTCTCGATTGATAGCTACTGGCGCGCCACGATGATGGCCAACGCCGCCCGCGACCCCTACTGGCAGGCATCGGTCAGCATCGAGACGGCCAACCTGCCTCAGTACGCCGAAGTGATCGAGGACAAGTGCGCCCTGTGCCATACGCCGATGGCCCACTTCAGCGCCGTCCAGGCCGGGGCCAGCACGCGCCTGTTTGAGGGTGGCTTCCTCAGCGCCGAGCACCCGCAGCACGCCCTGGCCCTCGACGGCAATTCGTGCACGCTCTGCCACCAGATCGAGGATGTCGCGTTCGGCGAGCCGGAGAGCTTCAGCGGGCACTACACCATTGACGCCGAACTGCCAGCGGGCGAACGCCTGAACTACAGCCGCTTCGCCGTCAGCGAGGAGGGGATAGCCATCATGCAGGGCGCGTCGGGCTTCATCCCCACCCAGTCCATGCACATGGCCCAGGCGGAGCTATGCGCGACCTGCCACACGCTCTACACCCCTTACGTGGACGATACGGCCACCATCGTCGGCGAGTTTCCAGAGCAGACACCCTATCTCGAATGGCTGGGCAGCGCCTACGCCGGCAACACGCCGTGCCAGGGCTGCCACATGCCCCAGGCCAAGGGCGCTGTCGTGACCAGCATCACCGGCGGCGAGCCGCGCGAGCCGTTCTTCAAGCATACCTTCGTTGGCGGCAACGCCTACCTGATGGACATCTTCCTGGCGCACGGCGCTGAGATGGACGCGACCGCCAGCAGCGAGCACTTCACCTTCACCCGCGAGCAGACGCTGGCCCAGCTTCAGCAACGCGCCGCCGCTGTCAGCCTGGAGCATGTGGGATTTGCGGACTCCACGCTGGCCTTCAACATCGTGGTAGAGAACCGGGCCGGGCACAAGCTCCCGACCGGCTTCCCGTCGCGGCGGGTCTGGCTGCACATCACCGTGCGCGACTCCGCCGGAACTGTGATTTTCGAGTCCGGCGAGTACACGGCAGACGGCCGGATCGTCGGCGACGACCACGACGACGACCCGACTCGCTACGAGCCGCACCACACTGTGATCCTTTCGCCGGACGATGTGCAGATTTACCAGTCCATCATGGGCGACGTGAACGGCGAGGTGACTGGCATCCTGCTGCGCGGAGCGGGCTACCTGAAAGATAACCGGCTGCTGCCAGCGGGCTTCGACAAGGACGCCGCGCACCCGGACGCGCGCCCCAGTGACGCGGCATTGGCCGACGCCAATTTCGTCGGCGGGGGCGACCGGCTGATGGTCTCGCTGAACACGGGGACTGCCGAAGGGCCGTTCGAGGTGAGCGTCGAGTTGCTCTACCAGGCGCTCAGCTATCGCTGGATCGAGAAGCTGCGCGACTTCGACACGGCGGAGAGCGCACGCTTTCTGGGCTTCCACGAGGCGGTACCCAACACACCCGTCGTCATGGCCAGTGTCACGGAGAGCGTCTCGCCCTAGAGAGTGGGCGGCTGCCCGTCTGCACGGCGATGGGCAGCCCGCCCGCTTTGGGCGCTTTGTGCGGCATTTGAGGCACGTGCAGTCCCCGTCAGGTAGGGGCGCTGCTCTGCTGCGCCCTGGTTTACCTCACCCCGCTCGGCCCGCTGACACGGGCCTCGCCGCCCCCTCTCTGCCAGCGGAGAGGGGGCAAGTCGAGCGCAGCGAGGCTAGGGGTGAGGTAAATGCTCTCGCGCCCAGCGAATGGCTGACATCCTTTGCACGCACTTCGTTTGTGCATATTAGCTGGTGTAAACTCGCCCCCTCACGCTACAATTAACGACTCGTGCCTTGCCACTCACCGCCTGCATCCCTAGCAGCGTGCGTCACCGTCATGTGCTCACCCGCTCAGCCAGTCTATCAGAGGAGGTGGACCCGCTGATGAGCATCAGTCAACTTGCCAGGCAGATCAAAGAATCCCCGACGCTCAAGCTCAATGAAGAGGCGCTGCTGATGAAGGAGCGCGGCGAGCCGGTGATCAACATGAGCGCCGGCCAGCCAACGAACAAAGCACCCATCACGGCCATTCTGGGCACAGCGGCGCAGCTCAAGACAGCGGAGATGAAGTACACGCCGGTAGACGGGACGAAATCGCTGAAGAAGGCCATCATCCGCTACACGGAAGAGAACTATGGCCGGCTGCCCGCGCCGGAGAACGTGATCGCCTCAACCGGGGCCAAGCAATCCATCTTCAACGCCCTGTACTCGATCCTCAACCCGCAGGACGAGGTGATCATCCTCGCGCCCTACTGGGTGAGCTACCCTGAAATGGTCAAGATGTGCTACGGCGTCCCGGTGATCGTCACGCCGGAGGACGGCACGTTTCACCCGCGCTTCGAGGAGATCGAGCAGGCGGTCAGTTCCTACACGAAGGCGATCATCGTCAACAGCCCGAACAACCCGTCCGGGGTGATGTACAGCGAAAGCCTGATCGCCGACATCGTGGGTCTGTGCGAGCGGCGCGGCATTTACGTGATCATGGACGACATCTATCACAAGCTGGTCTTCGATGGTCGCCAGCACACGCCGGCCTACCGCTACACCGACCGCGACCTGGAAGACACGCACATCATCGTGATCAACGGCGTGTCCAAGCTCTATGGCATGACCGGCACGCGCATCGGCTGGGCCATCGCCAGCCGCAAGCTCGTCGAAGTGATGACCAACGTACAGAGCCAGATCACCTCCTCGCCGCCTACCATCTCGCAGGCCGCTGCCGAGGGCGCGCTGACCGGAATGCAGAGTATCGTTGAACACCTGCGCCTGACCATCCAGAACAACCGCGACGTGATCCTGGACGAGCTACGTTCCTTCACCGATGTGCACGTCCCCAGGCCGGATGGCACCTTCTACTGCATGGCCGACTTCCGCGCCTACACCCAGGACTCGGTCGAGCTGGCCAACTTCCTGCTGCGCAAGGCGCTAGTCGTGACCGTGCCGGGCAAGGAGTTCGGCATGGAAGGCTACCTGCGCCTGACCTATTCCGGCGGGGTTAAGGAGATCATTGAGGCTGTCGAGCGCATGAAATGGGCGCTGGACCCCAACGCCCCCAACGAGATCTACATTGGCGACCGCAAGATGGTCCGGGACTGGATGTAGAGGACGGACGATGACCAACAACCTGCTCAACATCAAAACTCCTGCGCAGGATCAGGCCCATGCGCTGAAAGCCGAGTTCGGCCTGCTCAATCACGGCCTGACCAACCTGCGCCAGAGCTACTGGAACCTGCCCTCCGAGGCTCTGTACGAGGAGATCGTCTTTCGCAGCGAAGCGCAGATCGCCGCGCAAGGCCCGATCGTCGTCTCATCCGGCAAGCACACGGCGCGCGCCGCGCAGGACAAATACATCGTGCGCGAACCCGCCTCCGAGGATCATGTCTGGTGGGGCGAGTACAACCGCCCGCTGGGTGCCGGGAAGTTTGAGGAGTTGCTGGGTCGGCTACAGGGCTACCTGCAGGGCCGCGATGTCTTCGTGCAGGACTGCTACGTGGGCGCGCACCCCGACTACCGCTTGCCCATCCGCATCATCACCGAATACGCCTGGCAC
The DNA here is from genome assembly GCA_964396775.1 of uncultured Thermoflexus sp. GTDB lineage: Bacteria > Chloroflexota > Anaerolineae > Aggregatilineales > Aggregatilineaceae > UBA2029. Next base: position 4,079 of record CAYNHD010000211.1, read on the forward strand.
GCCCTGTTCGCGCGCAACATGTTCATCCTGCCGGAGACCCGCGAAGAATACCGGCTGCACGTGCCGGAGTTCACGGTGCTGGCTGTGCCGTCGTTCAAAGCGTTCGAGCCGATTGACGGGACGCGCACCAGCACGGTGATCGCCATCAACTTCGACCAGCGCATGGCCATCATCGCCGACTCCGCCTATGGCGGCGAGATCAAGAAGTCCATCTTCACGGTGATGAACTACCTGCTGCCGCTCGAAGGGCTGATGACCATGCACTGCTCGGCCAACCAGGGCAACACGGGAACGGATGACGTGGCGCTGTTCTTCGGGCTGTCCGGCACGGGCAAGACAACGCTCTCTGCCGACCCGTCGCGCGGGCTGATCGGCGACGACGAGCACGCCTGGGGCGACGACGGCGTTTTCAACTTCGAGAACGGCTGCTACGCCAAAGTGATCCAGCTTTCCCAGTCGGCTGAGCCGCAAATCTACGAGGCGGTGCACCGCTTCGGCGCGATTCTGGAGAACGTCGTCTACGACCCGGTGACGCGCAAGATTGACCTGGACGACGACGAGATCACCGAGAACACGCGCGCCTCGTACCCGCTGACCTACATCAGCAACGCGGTCGCCTCCAAGCGCGGCGGGCACCCCAAGAACATCATCTTCCTGACGTGCGACGCCCAGGGCGTGATCCCGCCCATCGCCCGCCTGACGCCCGACCAGGCGCTCTACCACTTCATCTCCGGCTACACGTCGAAGATCGCCGGCACCGAAGTGGGACTGGGCGAAGAACCGGAGATCACCTTCAGCGCGTGCTTCGGCGCGCCGTTCATGGTTCACCACCCCACCGTCTACGCCGACCTGCTCAAGCGCAAGATCGAGCGTTACGGCGTGCACTGCTGGCTGATCAACACAGGCTGGACGGGCGGCCCCTACGGTGTGGGCAAGCGCATCAGCATTCGCCACACCCGCGCGCTGCTCAGCGCGGCGCTCAGCGGTGCGCTGCTGGAGGTGGAATACTACACGGACCCGATCTTCGGCTTCCAGGTGCCCAAGACCTGCCCCGGCGTGCCGGACAGCGTGCTTTTCCCCGCCGAGTCGTGGCCCAGCCGCGACGAGTACTGGAGGAAGTACCGCCAGCTGGCCGCGCGCTACATTGACAACTTCAAGAAGTTCGCTCCGGCCTGCCCGCCAGAGGTGCGCGCCGCCGGGCCGCGCCTGGACTGAGCGGGCCACAAGCGACCGGTCACCCTCTGGAGGTGGCTCGTTGCCCTGCCTCACTCCCGCTCGGCAACCGAGTTCAAGGGCGGACAGGTGTCGGACGAACGCGAAAGCAGGCGAACGTCTAGCCTCACCGCCCCCTCTCCACGTGGTGGAGAGGGGGAGTCGGGCCGCCAGGAAGTCTCCTCTCCACGTGATGATCCCGTTGGCAAAATGCCTCCGTAGGGGCGTAGTGCAGTACGCCCCTACGGGGCGCAACAAAGCAGCACTCCTACGAAACCAGCGCGTGCTTAGTTCGCCAACCTTATCGTGGTGGAGAGGGGGAGTCGAGCTGCCAGGAAGTCCCCTCTCCATGACGTAGGGAGGGGATTCAGGGGTGGGGCTAAGACCACGCCTGCTATTGGGGATGGGAGCCTGCCGATACCCGGCTCGCAGACTTCGCTGCCAGACCGGTGAAGGTTGGCCGTAATTGTGATCCGGCGGGCAGCGCAACGCGCCACCCTCCCCCTAACCGACCGCCGCCTGATCGCCGCTAACCAACGACCAATAACCAATAACCCTCAGCCCTCGACAGGCAGTGGCAGGCGGACTGTCACCGTCGTGCCCTGCCCTGGCTCGCTCTCGATCTCAAACCCGCCGCCAGAGAGCAGCGCAAGCTGCCGCGCCAAAGTCAGACCCAGGCCGACGCCCTGGTGCTCGTAGAGATGGCGCTCGAACTGAAGATAGGCCCCGCTCTCACGAATCTGCTCGGCGGTCATCCCGCGCCCTCTGTCGCTGATGCGCAGCACGTAATCGCTTCCGGCCACTCTGCCGCTCACCCGAATGGGCGTGCCCGCCGCCGAGAACTTGGCCGCGTTGTTCACCAACTCGACGACGATCTTATCCAGCACACTGCGCGTCACGCACACCGGTGCGTTCTCTAGCGACAGGTGGAGGTCTGCTTCACGGCTGCGCTCCGCCACCTGCTCGCGCGCGGCACGCTCGATCACCTGGGCCGGCGCAGCTTCCAGCGCGCCGGCAAGCGCGACGCCGCCACTGTGCTCGCGCTGCCCCAGCTCAAGCTGTGCGTAGAGCAGGAAGTTCTGGAGTTGCCGCTGCAGGCGCACACCGGCTTTCAGAATGGCATCGGCCATTGTCGAGACCTGCGGCGGATCAAGGATGGCGCTGTCCAGCATGATCATCTCGGCATAGCCCATCAGGCTGGTCAGCGGGGTGCGTAGTTCATGGGGCAGCGCCAGCGCAATCGAATCGCGCAGAGTCTCGATGCGCTGCTCGTACCGGTCGCGCACCACCTCGCGCTTCTGCAGGCGCGCGCGGATAGCCGACAGCAGTTCTTCGCGTGTGAACGGCTTGGTGACGTAGTCATCCGCGCCCAACTGCATCCCCTGGCGCACCTGACCGTAATCGGCTCTGGCGGTCAGGAAAATGAAGGGCACTTGGCGGGTAGCCGGGTCGTCCTGAAGGGCTTGCAGCACGCCGTACCCGTCCAGGCTCGGCATCATAATGTCGGAGATAATGAGGTCTGGCAGGTACGCGCGGGCCAACTGGACGCCCACGCTGCCATCTGGCGCACCGATTACCTCGAAGTCCTCGAACTGAAGCAGCGAGACGATCTCCTCTAGCAGAGGAGCCTCATCCTCGATCACCAGAATTTTGACCATTCTCCGGCCACCTCTCTTGGTCGCCCACCCTCTCGCAGCACTCACAGTCGCCAAGAGCGCGCCTGACTGCGCCCTGACAACCCGCGCAGGCCCGCGCGATTGTCCATGCTTGCCAACGTCACCGGAGAGCGCCCCAGGGGGAAATGTTATACCGCCCTTACGATTCGCGCCAGTGCACAAGACAAAGACAATGAAACGAGTTCTGTGGAAGAACGCGCTGTCTATCAGGCCGTCGGACAGAGTCTGCACACACCCCGGAGAAGCAGGGTGCGTGCAAAACCTGGCAGGGGCGCTGCTCTGCTGCGCCCCCGTAGGGGCGT
>CAYNHD010000212.1:0-7231 GCA_964396775.1 uncultured Thermoflexus sp.
AACAGCACGCCTGCCAGCAGCACACGAGACATCGCAGACTTTCCGCTCATCACGCCACCTCTCCTTGAGGCTACCGGAGACACCACGCGCGTCCGCCCCTTCCCTGGCCGAGTCCCCATCCAGCATACACCCAACGGCCCGTTTCCACAACGCGGCCTGATCACCTCACCCGCTGGCCTCGCCATGCCCGGCCTGTCCCCCTCTCCGCAACGGAGCGGGGGTGAGGTCATGGAGGGGCCGGTTTGGAAACCGGCCCCTGCAACACATTCGCGCGTATCACCGTCCTGGAGGTCGAAACTCATCAGGTAACCAAAAAGCCAGGCAGCCGGACGTGCCGGGGCCTGGCTTCAGAGGTAGCGAGGGAGGCTGAGCCACGCCGTTTACTGGCGCTCGGCCAGCGGCACCCACTTGAGATCTTGCGGGCCAACGTAGTTACCGCGCGGGCGGATCAGGCGGTTATCGGCCCACTGCTCGATGATATGCGCCGACCAGCCTGCGATGCGTGACATGGCGAACATGGGCGTCATCATGTCAGTGGGGATGCCCACCGCGTCCAGAACGATGGCGCTGTAGTAGTCCACGTTCGGGTAGAGCTTGCGCTCGATGAAGTACTCGTCAGCGGCGGCGAGGTCGGCCAGGCGCTTGGCGACATTGTAAAGGTCGCAACGGTTGTTACGCTGGCACAGGGCGGCGGCGTGCTTGGACAGGACGATGGCACGCGGGTCGAGCGCCTTGTAGACGCGATGGCCGATGCCCATGATGCGCCGGCCCTTGCCCTTGACCTCTTCCTGGAACCACTTGTCCACACTCTCCGCCTGGCTGACTTCGGCGAACATGCGCATGGCCGCTTCGTTGGCCCCGCCGTGCTTCGGCCCCTTCAGCGAGCCGATGGCGGCGGTGACGGCGCTGTACATATCGCCGTCGGTGCTGGTCACCACGCGGCTGGTGAAGGTGCTGGCGTTCATGCCGTGATCGGCGTGCAGCACCAGGTACACGTCAATGGCCGAGACTTCGGTTGGGTTCGGCTCAGCGTTGTGCAACATACAGACGAAGTTGGCGGCGATGCCCAGGTCGGCGCGCGGGGCCACTGGCTCCTGCCCGGCGCGGATGCGCGCCCAGGCTGCGATGATCGTCGGAATCTTGGCGGTCAGCTTGATCGCCTTGCGCTGGTTGGCCTCCGGGCTGCTGTCTTCAGCTTCCAGGTCGTACATGCCCAGCGTCGAAACGGCGGTGCGCAGCACAGCCATCGGGTGCGCCGTCTTGGGGTACGTCTTCATCATGGCGATCAGCGCGTCCGGGATGGTCATCTCCGCCGCGAGCGCCTGGCGCAGCCCGTCCAGTTCGGCGGCGTTGGGGAGCTTGCCGTACCAGAGCAGATGGATCACTTCTTCAAACGAGGTTCTGTCGGCCAGGTCGAGGATGTCGTAGCCGCCGTAGATCAGCTTGCCGATGTCGCCTTGCACGCGGCTCAAGCGCGTGTCCGCAACGACAACGCCTTCCAGGCCCTTCTTCTGTTCTTCTGCCATAGGTCAGTGTCTCCTCAAGCGTGATGAATTGTAGTGCCGGTGCAGAAAGCCAGCAGCAAGCGGTGTGACGCATGGGCTGGTGGAAGCTGCCATGCCAGACGGGGAGGGCGGCGCGTGGATGGGCCGAATGTAAGCGAGGATGAAGCGCGCGGCCATGTTGCTCACGGCAACTTCTGATGGTAGAGTATAGCATCGCGTTATTTTGGTAACAAACGAATTTGTACGAATCTAACGATTGGGCGCGCCGCACAGCGGGGCAGAATGGCTGCGAATCGCGGGCGGGCGCACCGCTCAAAGCACTTTCCGTGCAAACGGGAGGCAAAGCAGCATGACAGCATTGGTGACCACCGTTACCGAGACTCTTCGCTACCGGGGGCAGCTCGGCCAATGGAGTTGGGTGCTGCACCGTGTGTCGGGCCTGGGCACGGTGCTGTTTTTGATTCTGCACGTCATTGACACGTCCTGGGCGGCGTTCTACCCGGAGGACTACGAGCAGGCCATCCGCGAATATCAAAGCCCCTTGTTCACCATCGGCGAGTTCCTGCTGGTGGCCTGCGTTGTCTACCACGCCTTCAACGGGCTGCGCATCATCCTGCTGGACTACAAGCCGTCCTGGTGGGTCTACCAGCGCCGCGCGGCGACTATCGTCTTCGCCGCCACGCTGATCGTGCTCGCGCCCACTTTCGCCCTGATGATCGGCCACGTGCTGGACTTCTACGGGGAGGAAGGCCGCGACATCGCCGGGCTGGACGAGATCATCGAGACGCAGGCCCAGTTCGTCGTCGGCTTCATCGCCATCCTGGTGGCGGCGCTTGTCCTGTCGTCGCTGTTCGGGCTGATCGCGCGCAGCCGGGCCACGTTCGACCTGCCGGGGCGCTTCGAGACGGCGCTGTGGGCGTTCATGCGCCTGTCGGGGGTGCTCATCCTGCCGCTGGTCTTCGGGCATCTGGCGCTGATGCACGTGCTCCAGGGCGTGTTCGACATCACTGGGGGCGGCATTGGCATCGTCGGCACGGACGCGATCAACGAGAGCGGCAAGGCTGTTGAGTTCGTCGGCCAGCGTTGGGATATGCTGGTCGCTGGAGTCGCCATCTGGCGCGTGTACGACGGGCTGCTGCTGGCGCTGGTGGTGCTGCACGGCTTCAACGGCCTGCGCTACGTGGTCAACGACTACGCCCACTCGCCGCTGGTCAACCGCGCGCTGAACTACGCGCTGGTGTTCGGGGCGGTGGCCCTCATCGTTGTGGGTATGGCCGCGCTGCTGGCTGGCGTGGACGAGACGGCCTACCGCATCGCCAAAGACCTGACATCCTCCACCTCGTGGATTAGCTTTCGCCCCGTGTGGTGAGTAGCACGCAAGCTGAGGACAACTATGCAGACACACCAGTATGAGGCGGTGATCGTCGGGGCGGGCGGCGCGGGCCTGATGGCCGCGCTGTACGCCTCGCGCCAGGTCAAGACCGCCGTGATCAGCAAGCTCTACCCGACGCGCTCCCATACCGGCACGGCGCAGGGAGGCATTGGGGCGGCCCTGGGCAACCTGGACGAGGATCGCCCCGAATGGCACGCCTTCGATACGGTCAAGGGGGGCGATTACCTCACCGACCAGAACGCCGCGCTGGTGCTGGCCCAGGAGGCCATCAGCGCCGTGATCGAGTTGGAGCACCTGGGCCTGCCCTTCGACCGCACCCCAGACGGGCGCATCTCGCAACGGCGCTTCGGCGGGCACACCAGCAACTTCGGCGGGCAGCCGGTGCGCCGCGCCTGCCACGCCGCCGACCGTACCGGCCACATGATCTTGCAGACGCTCTACCAGCAGTGCATCAAGAACAGCGTCACCTTTCACGACGAGTTCTACGTCGTTGACCTCATCCGCAACGGCGACGCAGTGGTGGGCGTGGTCGCGGTGAACCTGGACGACGGGGAGCTACACGTCTTCCACAGCAAGGCCGTGCTCTTCGCCACGGGCGGCTGGGGGCGCGTGTGGGAGATCACCAGCAACGCCCACTCGCTGACCGGCGACGGCAACGCCGTCACCTTCCGGCGTGGCGTGCCCATGCAGGATATGGAGTTCTTCCAGTTTCACCCCACCGGCATCTACAAGATGGGCATCCTGATCACCGAGGGCGTGCGCGGTGAGGGCGGCGTGCTGCTCAACGACCGGGGCGAGCGTTTCATGGAACGCTACGCGCCGCGCATCAAAGACCTGGCCAGCCGCGATGTGGTCTCGCGCGCCATCTATCTGGAGATCGAGGAGGGGCGCGGGATCAAGGGCAAGAACTATGTCCACCTGGACGTGACGCCGGAGACGGTCAACCGCTACCTGGCCGAAGCGGGCGACGCCCGGCGCATTGACCGCGAGTATGTCGAGTCCAAACTGCCGGACATCCTCGACTTCTGCCGGACGTACCTGGGCATAGACCCGGTGAAGGAGCCGATCCCCGTCCAGCCGACGGCGCACTATGGCATGGGCGGCATCCCCACCGATCTCGACGGGTGCGCGGTGATTGACGCGGCGGGTACACCCCTGGCCGGGCTGTACGCGGCGGGCGAAGCGGCCTGCGTCAGCGTGCACGGCGCGAATCGCCTGGGCACCAACAGCCTGACCGATCTGATCGTCTTCGGACGGCGCGCCGGCAAGCACATGGCCGCCTACTGCCAGGGGGCAGACTTCGCGCCGCTGCCTGCCAATCCGATTGGCGAAGTTGAGGCGGAGCTTGAGCGCATCCGCCGGGCCAACGGCGCGCGCAGGCCCTACCAGCTTCGCGGCGAGATGCAGCAGATCATGATGAAGCATGTCGGCGTCTTCCGCACGGCGGCGGGCATCCAGCAAGCCGTTGATACGGTGCGCCGCCTCAAGGACGAGTACCGGCACAACCTGGGCATTGACGACCGGGGCCGGCGCTTCAACACTGACCTGTTCGAGGCGTGGGAGCTAGGCTGCCTGCTGGACATCGCGGAAGTGACGGCGCTCAGCGCCCTGGCCCGCCAGGAGAGTCGCGGCGCGCACTCGCGCGAGGATTTCCCTCAGCGCGACGACGAGCACTGGCTGGTGCACACGCTGGCCTTCCGCGCCGAGGATGGCGCGGTGACGCTGACTCACGACAAGGCGGTTGACCTGTCGCTGGCCGAGAGCGATCCCCGTTTCAAGCCCAAAGAGCGCGTTTACTAGTGCAGGCTTACGGAAGAGGGTTGTGATGCAGGTAACATTGCGAATCCGGCGTTTTAACCCGGAAAAGGACCCCAAACCTTACTGGGCAGAGTATACGCTCAAAGACGTGGAGCCGAACGACCGCGTGCTGGAGCTGCTGCACCGCGTCAAGTGGGAGCAGGACGGCACGCTCGCCTTTCGCCGCTCGTGCGCGCATGGCATCTGCGGCTCGGACGGGATGCGGCTCAACGGTGTCAACCGGCTGGCGTGCAAGGTGCTGGTCGGCACGCTGGGCACGGGCGATCATGTGAAAGTCCAGGTGGAGCCGATCCTCGGCCTGCCGGTCATCAAAGACCTGATCGTGGATATGGAGCCGTTCTTCGCCCACTACCGGGCGGTGATGCCCTATTTCGTCAACGATCAGCCCGTGCCCGAAGACGGGCGCGAGCGGCGGCAAAGTCCCGAAGAGCGCGCCCGCTTCGACGACACAACCAAGTGCATCCTCTGCGCGTGCTGCACCACGTCGTGCCCCAGCTTCTGGGCGAATGGCAAGTACGTCGGCCCGGCGGCGATTGTCCAGGCGCACCGCTTCATCTTCGACAGCCGCGACCAGGCGGCTGGCGAGCGTCTCAAGATTCTGGCCGAGCCGGACGGCGTGTGGCGCTGCCGGACGATCTTCAACTGCACGACCGCCTGCCCGCGTGACATCGAGGTGACACGGGCCATTGGCGAAGTCAAGCTGGCCATCGCGCGCGGCAACAGGTGAGGCGCTGATCGCGCGGGGGTGAGGTTTCGCTGGGGCGTATGGCATACGCCCCAGGGCGCAGCAGAGCAGCGCCCCTACGGATGCGGATGCTCAGACGCCAGACTTCCGAAGTTTCCGAAACCTTCGGAAGTCTATTGCGGGGCCGAGCGCAGCGAGGCTGGCGGTGAGGCTAACCGGCAGCAGACCTGGCGGCAATCGCGTTTGGCCCGTAGAATCGCGACGCGCGGCAGGTGTGCGCTTCGCATGGAACAGGACAGGGATCACCGGCGAGGGTCGCCCGGCTCGCCGGTGCTGTCATTGCACAACGAGGAGCAACCGATGCTCGTCTTGCTGGAAGGGAACATCGCGGCGGGCAAGACCACGCTGGGCAAGGCGCTGGCTTCCGGCGAGCACTTCGTGTTCGTGCCGGAGCCGGTCGAGCGTTGGCAAAGCGGCTTTGCCGCCAACCTGCTGGAGCGTTTCTACGCCGATACGCCACGCTGGGCGTTCACGCTGCAAATCTGCGCCTACGTGACGCGGACGCAGGCCGTGCAGAGCGCGCTGCACCCCAGGCACGACATCGTTTTCGAGCGATCTATCTACTGCGACCGCCACGTTTTCGCCAAGAGCCTGCACCAGCAAGGCCTGATGGACGACACAGAATGGGCGCTCTACTGCCATTTCTGGGATCATTTCAAAGAGTCCGCGCCCCGGCCCGACGCGATCATCTACCTGCGCACGCCCGCCGAGGAGTGCCATCGCCGCCTGCAGGCGCGCGGTCGCCGCGAAGAGAAAGGCGTCTCGCTGGACTACCTGCGCCAGCTTGAAGCGTGCCATGACGAGTGGCTGCTCGACCCCGCCGTTGCCGAGTGTTCGGTGCTGGTGCTGGACGGCAGGTTCCCCTGGACGGCAGAGGATGTGCGGCGCGAATTGGTGGGGCTGAAGTGAGAAATGGTGATTGGTTCTTGGTGATTGGTTCTTGGTGAAAGTGCCTCCATGCCGGGCGCGTCCTCCCAACAGCCGGCAACCAACAACCAACCACCAAAAACCAACAACCAAACGTGGCAGGCCGTTGGGGGCGGCCTCTGCCGGATGCACACTTGACGTGACGCGCGCAACGGAGTGGTGACGGAGCAGAGCGCTATGACTTACCGCTCGTCCGGGCCTTCGCCGCTGCTGATCGTCCTGGTTGGGGCGCTGGTTGTGTTTGGCGGCTACTACGTGTGGACGGGAGTCCTCTCGTTTCTTGAGGATCAGGGCAACATCACCGCAGATGTCACCCGCCAGGCGTTCTCTACCGCGACCGCAGGCGCGGCCCCCCTGCTCAGGCTGCCGACGCTGTACGTCCCGGCGACGTTCACGCCGCTGCCTCCCTGCCTGATGTTCCGCGTCAGCGTCGAGCGGGCGGTGTACCGCGACTGCCCCAGCACCGACCGGCTGCAATGCCCGGTGCGCGATGTCGTCACCTACGGCACCGAGCTATGCGTCTATGGCCGTTCGCCCGACAACCCGGAATGGTACGTGGTCGAGCTGAATCCCAACGGCGCTTACCGCGACACGGTGTTCATGCACGAGAGCGTGATCGAGCCAGTGAACCCGACGCCGACGCCCACCGTCACCTACACGCCGTTGCCAACCGTCAGCCCGACTCCTTCCTTCACGCCGCCGCCGGTGGTCACGTCCACGCCGACCCCCACGCCGAACCCGGCCACGCCCCCGACCCCAACCCCAACGCCCCTGCCGACGCCAACCACGCGCCAGGTGTCCATCTGATAGAAACCTCTGGATTGGGGGCGAGATTCTCTGAAC
>CAYNHD010000213.1:0-2880 GCA_964396775.1 uncultured Thermoflexus sp.
TTTACCTCACCCCCAGCCTGGCTACGCTCCGCTCTTCCCCTTCTCCGTCAACGGTGTGGGGGTGGCGTGGCGCGTTCGCGCCGTGGGGGGGGTGAGGTAAGAAACGGCGTGCCACCCAGGACGCAGAACAAGACTTCCGAAGCCTCCGAAGACTTCGGAAGTCTGCTTTACGGTGGATTCTCGTCCGCGTTAGAAGGGCTTGTCCGGCGCGTTAGCGCCCTCGGTCGGCTCCGGCGGAGGCGGCTCGGTGGGCACCGGCGTCGCGGTCGGTGGCTCCGGTGGGAGCGGCGTCGCCGTCGGCGGCTCAGGCGTGGGCGGCACTTCCGTTGGGAGCGGCATGTCCGTCGGCGGGAGGGTCGCCGTCGGCGTCAGAGTCGGCGGCTCTGTGGGCGGCTGGATGGGCGTCGCGGGCAGGAACATTTCCCGCGGCACCACGAACGCATCCACCGCGATCACGCCCTCGCTGGCGACGAGGCGCAGCGTGTGCTGCCCCGCCCCCAGCGTGAAGGCCAGCCGCGCGGCGAAGTCCGGCAGGTCCGCCCGCGCATCCACAAGCTGCACGGGCAGCCCGTCCACCTCGACGAGGAACTTGCCCAGCGCCGGGCCAGTCGCGTAGATCACCTCAACGCGCGCGCCGCTGAAGACGAGCGTCAGCGCGTCCGGCTCCCTGGCCTCCTGGCCGCTGCTCATCAGGTACGCGCCGCCGCTGGCCGTCAGGCTTTCCACCCGCGTCCACAGGCCGCCGGGCAGCACGCTCGCGCTCTCCGCCTCGATCACCATCGTCAGCGGGTCGGGCGTGACAGTCGGCGGGGGCGTGAGCAGGGGCGGGGGCGTTGCCGTCGGCTCAGCGGTTGGCTCAATGGTCAGCTCAACAGTCGGCTCGATAGGCGGCTCGACGGTCGGCTCAACGGTCGGCTCGGTCGTCAGTTCGGCATCCGGCGTAGCGGGCACCTCTGCGGTCGCCTCCGGCGCGACGGTGGGTGTCACCCCGGCCTCGACCAGGAAAGCATCCAGGGCGATGGTGCCCATCATCGGGTAGACGCGCAGCGTATGCTGGCCCTCAGCCAGGGCGAAGGTTGCCTGCACGCCGAAGACGCTCTCCTCAGCCAGGCTGTCCAGCAGTTGGATCGGCGTCCCGTCAATCTCAACCACGATCACGCCCAGCGCCGGGTGCTTGACGTAGATCATGCTCACCTGCGCGCCCTGGAAAGTCAGGCTCAGGGCGTCTTCGCTGCTGCCGCTGCTGTAGAGGTAGCTCCCGCCGCTGGCTGCCGCCGTCTCGTGAGCAGTCCAGGTGCCGCTGCGCCCCACCGAATCGCTCTCCGCCTCGATCAGACCCGGCCCACTGACCGGCGTCTCTAGCGTGGACGTGAGGGTGGGCGTGGGGGTAGGCGTAGCCATCTCCAGCGGTGCGGGCGAGTAGGCCAGGGTGAAGCTGCGCGCGGATGTCCAGCCGCTTCTGTTGCCCGCCAGGTCGTAGGTGCGCACACGCCAGAAGTACTTGCCGTTGGGCAGCGGTGGCGACACCGTGTAGGCCGAGGGGGTCACGCTGGTGAACACCTCGGGGCTGCCGAAGGTGGACGAATTGTCAATCTGTAGCTCATAGTGGGCAGCATCAGCCACATCGCTCCAGTCGAGAGCAGGCTGGCTCGTGTTGAGGATCGACTTCGTCTCCGGCGAAAGCAGGGTCGGCTTGGCCGGGGCCACCGTGTCAACGGTCACCGTCCAGACCGCGCTCCACAGCCCCCAGATGCCGTCGCCCCCCCTGGCCTGCACCCGCCAGTAATACAGCCCGTCCAGCAGCGCCGTCGCGGGCGTATACGTCGTGCTGCTCCTGGTCGAGTTGACCACCGTGCTGGAGAACGCGGCGCTCTTGCTCACCTGGATACGGTAGGAGGTCAGGCCGGGCACAACGTTCCAGGTGAAGGTCGGCGTGTTGTCTCTGGTCGGGGTGCCGTCAGCGGGAGAGACCAGCGTCGGGGCCGGGGCGGGGTCAATGTCCACCCACACCGTCCAGGCGCTGCTCCATGACCCTATGTTACCCGCCAGGTCAACCGCCCGCACCCGCCAGTAGTAGCGCCCGTCGGCCAGCGGCGTTGTCACCGTGTAGGCCGAGCCAGCAGGCGAAGCCACCACCTCTGGACTGCTAAAGGTCGAGGAGTTGTCAACCTGCAGGTCGTAGCGCACGGCATCCAGCACGTCGCCCCAGTCGAAGGCGGGCTGGTTGGTCGTCACCAGGGCATCCTTCACCGGCGAGAGCAGCGTCGGCTTGGCTGGCTTGGCCGTGTCAACGGTCACCGTCCAGACCGCGCTCCACAGCCCCCAGATGCCGTCGCCCCCCCTGGCCTGCACCCGCCAGTAATACAGCCCGTCCAGCAGCGCCGTCGCGGGCGTGTATGTCACGCTGCTGCGGGTCGAGTTGACCACCGTGCTGGAGAAGTCAGCTTTGGTGCTCGCCTGGATGCGGTACGAGGTCGCCCCCGTCACCGCCCCCCAGATGAAGGTCGGCGTGTTATCGTTGGTCGCGCTGCCGTTCGGCGGGGAGACCAGCGTCGGAGCCGGGGTGGGGTCAATGTCCACCCACACCGTCCAGGCGCTGCTCCATGACCCTGAGTTGCCCGCCAGATCTACCGCCCGCACCCGCCAGTAGTAGCGCCCGTCGGCCAGCGGCGTTGTCACCGTGTAGGCCGAGCCAGCAGGCGAAGCCACCACCTCTGGACTGCTAAAGGTCGAGGAGTTGTCAACCTGCAGGTCGTAGCGCACGGCATCCAGCACGTCGCCCCAGTCGAAGGCGGGCCGGTTGGTGGTGAGCAGGGCATCCTTCACCGGCGAGAGCAGGGTCGGCTTGGCTGGCTTGACCGTATCAATAGTCACCGTCCA
>CAYNHD010000213.1:2980-7175 GCA_964396775.1 uncultured Thermoflexus sp.
CCGGCGAGAGCAGGGTCGGCTTGGCTGGCTTGACCGTATCAATAGTCACCGTCCAGACCGCGCTCCACGGCCCCCAGATGCCATTGGCCCCCTTAGCCTGCACGCGCCAGTAGTACAGCCCGTCCGTCAGGGCTGTCACCCGCACGTATGTTGGAGAGGTTCGGGTGCTATTGATCGCGAGACTGGAGAAGTCGGCGTTGTTGTCGGCCTGGATGCGATACGAGGTAGCTCCACTCACCACCCCCCAGGTGAAGGTCGGCGTGTTGTCGTTGGTCGCGCTGCCATTCGGCGGCGTGAGCAGCACGGGTGTGTCTGGCACCGGTACCGTTGCCGTAGGCGAGGGCGTTGCTGAGGGCGTCGGTGTGATGGAGGGGGTCAGCGTCGGCAGTACTAGAGTTGGCGGAGGGTCCGTCTCGCCGACATAGGCCGTCATGGTACTGGCCGACGGGCTGATGCTACTCACCTGGAAGCCCCAGTTGGTCGTCAAGTAGTAGGAGGTCGTGTTGGGGTTCGTGGTGAAGTTGAAGGATGTCTTGCCGGTCGAGCCGGGGAACGGGTCGCCGGAGTCGCCCGAATTGCTGTTGAACTCCAGGTGCAGCGCGCCGTCCGCCTGTTCCAGCGCCACGCGGAAGTGCTGGGGTGCTGGGCACTGGTAGTTGTTGGCCTGCTTGCACTCGTAGCGGTTGCTGCCGGACAGGTTGTCGTCCACATGCCAGATCAGCAGGCCGCTGCCCGGCAGCGAAGCGTCCGAGCCGATCTTCTGCCGGTTTTCGAGCAGCCAGTACTCGTTGGCCTTGCCGGAATTGAAGCGGTAGATGGCGTTGGCCCGGTTCTGCTGCACATTAGGCAGGCTGATCGTCCCGTTGTACCCGGTGATATTCACCACCGGATTGAACTCCAGGTACACGCGCGACCAGGCGTCGAGATGCGCCGGGGAGTTGCCCAGATAGCCGTTCCACGACCCGCCGGACATCAGGCTCCAATTGCCAACACCCCGCGAGGTGTTGTCAATGTCGTACAGGTCGGGCAGGCCGAAGGCGTGACCCAGCTCGTGCACGTAGACGCCGTGCGTCATATCGCCGGGCGTGAACCAGAACTCCGGCTCGGTCGTATACGAACCGACGCGCACGCCGTCCACCAGCGGCTCGTTGTACGTCCACCACGAGTGCGACCAGATCGTGTTCGGGTCGCCGCCGTTGGCCTCCGCGCCGGTGCCGGAGTGAATGATGAAGACGGTATCCACATAGCCGTCGCCGTTGTTGTCGTAGTTGGCGAAGTTCACCACCGGGTTGACCAGCGCCACCACGTCCTCAGTCAGGCGCTGGCAGTTCTGCGGGTAGCTGCCCAGGCAGTTGTCACCGTTAGTATAGTAAGCGTAGGTCTGCGGAGCGGTCCGCCAGCCGATGGCGCTGGGCAGGTTGAGCGTGACAATATCCAGCAGGCCGTAGCTCACTTCCTGGTAGTAGCCGCGCACGGTCCCGCCGCTCGCCCCAAAGACCAGCGTATCGAAGAACGTCGCGCCCACCTGGGCCGGCTTGTCGGTGAACTGCACCAGGATGGCCAGCGTGCGGAAGGGATTGGCCGGGGCCGCTTCAAAGCCGGGCGCGCCCGCCGGACGGCCAGGGAATAGCTCCATGCGCGGGCCGGGCGAGAACGAGGCGATGGGGTCGAGGTAGGGCGAAATCTGCGTGATGTCGGTGATGCCGGCGGCCTGAAGCGCCTGCCAGGTCTGGTCGGTGGGCACCATCACGCGCAGCGGGCTTGGCCGCCCGCCGGGGATCGGCGGCTTGACCGGCGTGGCCTGGGCCAGACCCGACGCCAGGGAGTCGCCTGCCAGCGCCCCCGTAACCGCCGCCGTCGAGTCCGTCTGGGCCGCCGCGACCAGCGACACGGCCAGCAGCAGGGCGATCACCGTTATGAAGAGCAGCCCCACCCCGCGATAAAACGCATGATTCCGCTTCATCACCTACATTCTCCTGGACAGAGGGCGCTGGCTTGCCTGGGCGTTACGCTCGCGCCCCCAGATGGTCTGTCTCCAGTATAGCCCGGATTGAGTGGTCGCATAGGGTCGAAACGTGACGAAATATAAAAAAGACATAAATTCCAGCCACAGCGCAACGCCAAGATCATAGCACACATGGGGAATACATGACGCCGGGCGCAGCCACCTTTTGCCCGCCGCCCGGCTCATGAAGCGCAAAAACAGACGGCGCCCGTCATTCCTGGCGGACGCCGTGCTTCTCCCGTCGAACCCAGACTTCCGAAGTCTGCGCAGACTTCGGAAGTCTCCCTTCTGCGCGGCACCTCTCCCAATGGCCCCAGAAGTGTCGCATCCGACGGTCGAAATCCCCCTCTCTAGCTTGGCTGGAGAGGGGGATTTAGGGGGTGAGGCGCAACCCGGCGGGCCGCTACCCCTTGTGGTAGTAGACGTCCCAGCCGAGGTACCTGGTCAGCGCCTCGTAGACGGCATCGGCGACCAGCGTCTGGTTGACGGCCACATGATGCTCGTAGCCGTTCTCGCAGATGTAGGCCAGCAGCTTCTGGTAGTTGGGCACGCGCACCACGCCGTACCCGCCGAAGGTGCTGATCGGGTCGGTGGTGAACTCGCCCTCGCCCACGTAGGCGACGATCTTGCCGTTCAGGTCGTCGGTGCTGATACGCAGGTAGGTGAACGGCGCGGCCTTGACGCGCCCCTGCAGCGTGCCCCAGGTGTTGTCTTTGCCCACCGTGCCGGCGATGATGTCCTGGTAGTCAATGACCTGAATATCGTCCGCGAAGACGCTCTTGGGATAGTTGGAGCAGTGGAAGACCACGCCCTTGTCCGGGTCGTCGCCGTAGTTGTTGTTCCAGTCCACCAGCGCGCTCGGCTTGCCGGAGGCGAGGGCCATGGCGTACATGGCGGCGGTCCCGGCGATGTCCGTCTCGCAGGCGGAGGGCATCAGCCCCTCGCTGAGCATACTCATCAGCGTGCAGGGCACCACGCCGAAGAACTCTTGCAGGCTCGTCCAGCACTGGATGGCCGTCGCGTCGTACTCATTGGCGGCGATCCAGTCGTCCATCACCACGCCCAGCTTGGCGATCTTGGTCAGCGCCGCCGGGGGTATCTTGCTCACGCTGGCGTAGGCTTTGATCGCATCGCGCTTGGCCGTCACGCGGGCGTCATCGTCGGCCAGGCGAGCGATGCGCCCGTAGGCTTCGGACAGGTCGAGCGTCTCGACTGAAATGCCCGCGTGCTCGAACAGCTTCTCGCTGAAGCGCACCGTGTTGAAGGCCACCGGGCGCGCGCCGAGCATCCCGAAGCGGGCGCGGCGCATCCCGCGCGCCACGCGGCACACCGCGGCGAACTTGCGCAGGTCGGCGCGGAAGCTATCCGATTCGGGGTCAACGGTGTGCAGCGCCGTCAGGGTGAAGGGGATGCCGTACTGACGCAGGTTGTTGCATAGCGACATCTTGCCGCAGAAGCTGTCGCGCCGCCATTGCAGGTCCATCTTGGCCGGGTCGTCCGGGAA
This sequence comes from uncultured Thermoflexus sp., assembly GCA_964396775.1. Classification (GTDB taxonomy): domain Bacteria; phylum Chloroflexota; class Anaerolineae; order Aggregatilineales; family Aggregatilineaceae; genus UBA2029. The sequence goes on from CAYNHD010000213.1 coordinate 6,490, forward strand.
AGCGTGAATGAGCACCGGCACGCCCAGGTCGGCGAAGCGCAGCGTGTTGGAGACGCCGCGCTCGTCGCCGAAGTTGGGCAGCGTGACCAGCACGCCGTCAATCTCGTCGCGGTGCGCGCGGAACAGGTCGGCGCATTGGTGCGCGTCGCTCAGGCTCTCCACGCTGCCGTATTCCGTGTCTTGCGGGCCGAGCGCGATGACCTTGATACCCTCCTCGGCGAGCACCTTCATCACCGTCTCGCGCCCGGACTCGCACAGATGGCTGGGGAAGAATCCCCGGTTGCCGACAATTAGCCCTAAGGTGATTTCTTTCTTCATGATTCTCCCTCGTGATAGATAGGCTCAGTCACCTGTTGGTTCATTCTTCTTCGCTTGCAACCTCTCCCCCTGGCCCCCTCCGTCAACGGAACGGGGGTGAGGTCGGTTCTACTGCCCATAGACCGTCGTATACCGCTCGTGCAGTTTGGCGATGTTCTCCGGCGAGATCGGGATCGGCTCGCCCAGTTGGTAGGCCAGGAAAACGGTGCGCGCCACGTCTTCGCACATGATCGCCGCCTTGACCGCCGCCCTGGGCGTCGGCCCGACGGTGAACACGCCGTGATTCTGCATGATCACCGCCGGCGAATGCGGGTTCGGCCCCTCGCGCAGCACGCGCACCACCTCGCGCCCGATCTCCTCGCCGCCGA
>CAYNHD010000214.1:0-2599 GCA_964396775.1 uncultured Thermoflexus sp.
GTGCGTACAATAGATCGTGGGACGATGCGGTGAAAGGAACTGCTCATGGAGTGCGATCTCAGCCCATCGAAGGGCTTCTCCGGGGCGATCCTGCTCATTGGCCTGGGCGTGCTCTTCCTGGTGGATAGCATCCCCTTCTGGCCCTGGATTCTGGTGGTGATCGGGCTGGCCGGCCTGCCCGAAAGCGTCGCCCAGAATGGCCTGTGGGCGGGAATGCAAGGCATGGTCTGGATGGCCGGGCTGGCTGTGCTCTTTGCCACCGGCAAGTTCTGGCCGGGCATCCTGATCCTGATTGGGGTCAGCACGCTGGTGGGGGCGCTGGTGCGCCCGCCCGCCTTCGACAAGCCCAAGCGTAAGCGTGGCCTGCCCACCGACACGCCCTACGATGAGGATGATAACTGGAGCACCTGACGCCAAGTCATCAACCTCACCCCCTGGCCTTGCTACGCTCGGCCTTTCCCCCTCTCCGTCAACGGAGAGAGGGAGGCGAGGCGCACCAGCGCCGAGCGGGGGTGAGGTCAGAGCCGACTTCCGAAGTCTGGCAGACTTCGGAAGTCTTGTGAGGCCATCCCCTCCATCATTTGCCCGATTCCGCCGCCTGGCATTACACTAGCGGGAATTCCGCGTCGCATTGACGGGATGACGGGCATGACCACCATCCAGCGCCTATTCCTGGGCCACGAGGCCAGCGCCTTCGAGCAGGGGCACAGCCTGCACGGGCGCTGGCGGGCCGCCTACCAGCGGGCCGCTGCGCCGGACGGAGAGCGCACGCCAGCGGCCCTCGTCCTCACCCAGGACGCCGCGCGACTTGTCTTCGTCCTGGCGGAAGGCCCCGCCGCTGCCATCGTCGCCGAGGAGTTTGCCGACCGCCTGTGGACGCTGGAAAAGGTCGGCGACGACTGGCCTGCCCCGCTCGCTGCCTGGCTGGCAGACGGGGCACTATGGCACGATGCGCCCGCTGGCCCGGCCTGTTTCGCGGCGGGCCGCCTCGACCGCCAGCAACCGGTCGGCGCTGTCGCCCTGGCCTGGCTGGGCTGCGCAGGCGTCCATCTGCTCGACCGCGCCCTGCTGCGGGTGGAAGCCGAGCACCCCGCTGCCGCAGGTGGCGCGTGGTCGCCGGAGAGTGGCGTCGCCCCAGACTCCGGCGCGCTCGGCTGGCAGCGCAGCAGCCTGTTCGGGTTGGACCGTCTGGTGGTCGTCTCGAATGGCGCGGCACCGCTCGCCGCCGACCTGCCGGACATGGCCACCGCCGATGTGCACCAGGCGCTCCTCGACTGGAGCGCAGAAGCCACACGCGACCTGGCGCTGCTTGACCTGCATTTGGCTCCGGTCGTCTCCCAGCCATCCGCCGTAGCCCTCACCTACCGCTGGATCGCGCCGGAGTTGTGCGAATTGCGCTGGAACCCGTCACCCAACGCCACCGCCTACCGTCTCGAAGTGTCCGCCATACCCGATTTCGCCAGCCCCACCCTGCTGGCCGAACTCACCGACGGGCGGCAGATCGTCTACCGCTTCTCGCCGCCGCCGGGCCGCACCACCTACTACCGCGTCGTGCCGCTCAACCAGGGCATCGCCGGGCCGCCCAGCGAGGCCGTCTGCCCGCTGCCGCCCGCCATGACCGCGCCCGTGCTGCTGCCCCCCGGTTGGTCGGCGGACGGCGGCCCTGCCCTGCGCTGGACGCCCATCCCCCAGGCCACCGCCTACGAAGCCCAGGAGTCGGCCAGCGAACGCTTTGAAAGCAGCGAGACGACCGTCGTCTATCGCGGCGAGCGTCCCGATTGCGAGTTGCCGCCGGAGACGCCAGCCGGTCGCTTCTACCGCGCCCGCGCGCTGAACACGCTCTACGCGCCAGAGACGCCCTCGCCCTGGAGCGAGCCAGTGCAGGCCCCTGCCCACCTGGATACACCGGTCTTCACCCGCGTGACCAGCGAGCGCCTGGCCTGGACGCCCGTCCCCGGCGCGCGCGCCTACGTCCTGCACATCACGCCGCGGGGCCAGGATGAAGGCCAGGGCGAAGACATCACCGTGAGCGAACCATCCAGCGCCGTCGCCCACGTCTATGCCGCTTACCGCGTGCGCGCGCTGCGCGGGCCGGGCGACACGCGCTCCGCCAGCGAGTGGAGCGCCCCGGCGACGGTCGCGCCTCCTGGCGCAGCGGGGAGTCCGCCGTCCAACCCCCGCCCGGTCGGGCCGTTGATCGTCGGGGCGGCGCTCGTTGCCCTGCTTGTTGGCGCGGCGCTGGGGCTGGGTGGGCTGCGCGCTTACCAGGACGCCAACGCCACCGCCACGCCGAACGCGACCGCTACAGGCGCAGCCGTCCGCGCCGCTTTCGCCGCCGACCTCACGGCGACCGCCGACGCCTTCACTGCCACGCCTTCGCCCACGCCGACCGCCTCGCCAACGCGAACGCCCGTCCCGTCGGCCACGCCTGATTCCGCCGCCACCCACGAGGCCGTGCGCGCCGCTTTCGCCGCCGAGCTTACCACGACCGCCGGCGCCTTCACCGTCACACCTTCGCCAACGCCGACCGCTTCACCGACCAGGACGCCCGTCCCGTCGGCCACGCCTGATTCCGCCGCCACCCACGAGGCCGTGCGCG
>CAYNHD010000214.1:2699-7169 GCA_964396775.1 uncultured Thermoflexus sp.
CCACGCCTGATTCCGCCGCCACCCACGAGGCCGTGCGCGCCGCTTTCGCCGCCGACCTCACGGCGACCGCCGACGCCTTCACCACCACGCCTTCGCCCACGCCGACCGCCTCGCCAACGCGAACGCCCGTCTCGTCGGCCACGCCCGACTCCGCCGCCACCAGTGAAGCGATCCGCGCCGCTTTCGCCGCCGACCTCACCGCGACCGCCGCTTCCTTCACCGCCACGCCTTCGCCCACGCCGACCGCCTCGCCGACGCGAACGCCCGTCCCATCGTCCACGCCCGACTCGGCGGCGACCGCTGCCGCCCTGCTCGCCGCCCTGGACGCCGAAGCGTGCCTGCTGGTCAACCTCGACAACCTGTCCCTGCCCGCCCTCAGCGGGCCATACGCGGGCGACCGGCAGATCGCGGCGCAGGTTCCGCGCCTGGCGCGCGTGACCGGGGAGCAGGTGTTACCTGGTGAGGACGGGGAGCAGACGCTGTGGCTGCGGGTTGCGCTCGGCGCAGACGACGAGGCGGGCGTGGGCTGGGTGCGCGTCCCCGCCGGCGCAGACCTGGCGCGGCTGATCGCAGGGCCGGGCTGCCCCACCCGTTAGCGCGGCGATACCTCCGCGTCCAGAATATGCATCTGTAGGCCCACCTAAGCGAAACGTCCCTCTCGCCGGGCCAGCCAGCCCACTAACGGCCTGGCAGCAGGGAAGACCGGCTGCCTGTAGCGCCTGGCAATCGCCTCTTCGGTCTGCTCGTCGTCGGCGGTGGTGAGCGCCGCTGCCAGCAGCAGGAACAGCAGCACACCATACCGCTCATACTGGTGGTATTCCCTGAAAAGCAGCGGCAGCGTTGCCAGCGACAGGAGCAGATAGGCTATCACCCGCCAGAACGGAGTTTTGCGAAAGAAAATGAGGAGCAGGGCATAGTTGTACAGGCTGAGATGGGGAGTCCACACAAACCCCAGCAGCACAGCCAGCGTTCGCCATTCGGTCAGGCGGCGGGCCATGAGCAGCAGGATCACCCCCGTAACCGCCAGGGCGCGCCCGAATCCCCACGCTCCATAGACCGAAAACGGATACGAGAAGAGTTTGCCCAGGCCGGCTTTTTCTTCGGGTGAGACGCCGTGCGTGATGCCCAGCAGAGCAGGTACCGTGTCCAGCAGCCAGGCAGGGTACAGGGCGACAGACACGCCCCCCAGCACCACCATCGCGCCGATGGCCTGCCAATCGCGCTCCCACAGAGTCCGGACGCCCTCCAGCAGCAAAAGCAGCGGCAGTATTTGCGGCTTGATGGCAATCAGCATAAGCGCCAACCCACGCCGCCCACCCCGCGCCCCGCGCAGAATCAGCCAGAGTCCCGCCCCGTTGGTGACGAAATCGGAGTTGGCAGAGGCCAGCAACATCCAGAACGCCGGGTGCAGAATCAGGATCAGAGTCAGCGGTCGTCCGCTGTCCAGGATGATGAGGATCCACAGCGCCACACTCAGGGCCAGGATCACGCGGGTTGAGGCGTAGGCGAGCACCCCCAGGTAGAACATGACCCAGGGCGAGTAGACCTTGACCGAGACGTAGGTATCGTCCACCGGCAAATCGGGATCAAAGTCGTGGAACTCGCAGTAGGGGTCGCAGTAGGGATTGACTCCACGCCACAGGTTGCGCACCTGCTGCACCGTCCGCACCCAGTCCATCTCGTTGATCGGCGGCAGCAGCAGGTAGGCCGTCAGTAGGCTGGCAACAAACACCGACGCCAGAAAGAGGGGGTAGTATCTCTGGGGAACAAGCTCGCGCGCCGAAACCTGCACAACTGATTTCCAACTTTGTCGCATCACTCAGCACCTTCACCGAACCTTCAGCCTGACATGGCGAAGCAGTCTTGGTACGGGGTTTTCGCCCTCAGTATACAGTACCCTGTCCTCGCGCCAAGCGGACTGTACACACCGCGCACAGGCCATCTGCCGCGCTTCCGGTTTCCGCGGGCCGCTGGCAAAAAGAAACGCGCCCCTGGGTGGAGCGCGTTGGTCTCTCTTGTGATCTGGCGTGCCGGGCGGCGGGCTAGGCTGGCGGGCGCAGCAGGGGCCGGAACTTCGGCCCGTAGATGATGATGCCGCGCTCTCCGTCGGTGCGCAGCTTGCGGATGACCATCTCGACGCGCATCCCGATGGCCGGCTCGCCGTCCAGGTCGGTGAGTTGCGCGGTGACCAGCGGCCCTTCGTCAAGCTGCACCAGCGCCAGCACATACGGCGCATACGCCTCGTATGGCTCGGCGGGCGCGGTCACCGTCGTGAAGCTATACACCGTCCCCTTGCCAGACAGCGCGAATAGCTCGACGCCCTCGCCCTCCAACGGCTGGGCGCGGCGCAGATGATCCCAGTACGCGGCCTGGTGAGCCATCCGCGCCTGGGTCGCGCTGGCGTAGTCTTCGTTCATGGGGGTCATCGCGCCGCCCGCGCGTACTCGATCATGTCTTCGGCCAGCACAAGCTGGGCATCAGCGAGGGCGAACGTATAGGAGACAAGCGCCTGCTGCGTGGCCGAACTGGTCTGCTGCGGGAGCATCACCGCGCCGGTCTGCGGGCAGCGGGTGGCGAGGAGCTGGCTGCGGCTGGCTTTGAGTCGCCAATTACGAGTGATGTCCATTACGGATTCCTCATTTCGGATGTGCGTTACAATGAGTCTCAGCCCACCGCCAGGGTCTTCGTGCCGTTTTTCACGCGGTGCGCTGGTGTTTATACATATACACGCGCCTGTCTCTCAAAAGCTACCAGATAGCGATTCTGAGAGCTTTTGACAGTCGTTTTTCGCTCAGCGCGCCTCACCCCCTAAATCCCCCTCCCCAGCCAAGCTGGAGAGGGGGACTTTGATCGCGGGACTGGAACAGACGGAGAGGCATCCCGCAAGAGACTTCCGAAGTTCTGACAACTTCGGAAGTCTGATCTCTGAGCTGCCCGGCGCGGGCGCGTTACAGCCCCCGCCCCCGGACGTATTCCGTCACATCCACGTTGTAGCGCACGTCGTCAACGGTGAACACTGCCCAGGGCGTGCCCTCGTCCTCCCACGTCACCGAGGCAGGCGACGGGATCAGCACGCCGTTGAACTGTTGCCAGCCCTCCGGCTTGAGTATCCAGCGCGTCAGCTTGTCGGGGTCGGTGCCTTTGGGACGCATGGCCTCCATCTGTGCGATCAGGCCCGTCTGCGGGTCGAAGGTCACGGTGAAGGAGTCTTCCTCCGCGCCGAAGGGCACCACCAGCCGGGCGGTCTGCGCGTCCACCGCTTCCCAGCGCACGCGCGCATCGGTCAGCCAGATGGAGGGCAGCCAGATCGACTCGCCCCACAGCCCCAGGTTGGCGGCGTGGTCAACGGCTGGCTCGTTCTCGGTGGTACCGAACGGCAGTTCCATCCGTCCCTTGCCGTCCAGATACCACTCGTTGACCTTGAGGGCCGGCTGGCCGAAGATCGTTGACTCGATGTAGTGGCGGTAGTTCTGTCCGGCGTCGTGCGTGAAACGAAAGCGCGAGTTCAACGTGATCCCATTGATGCGCAGCGGCGCGGTGCCGGTGATCACCGCCGAATGGATGACCGGCACGGTGTCGCCGCTGATCACCTGGTAGAAGCGCGCGACCGGCTCCGGCAAGCCCTCCGGCACGGGCACCTGCTCCAACGGCGGCGTCTGCTCAGCGTAGGCGGGGAAGCGGGCCGGTTTCATCTGCAAACCCAGCGCCACTACGGAGGCGATCAGAATGACCAGAGAGATCAGCGCGCCGCGCCAGGCCGCCGACCAGTCGGCCAGGCAGATGGCCAGCGAGAGCACGGCAGCGCCCGCCATCAGCGCCGCTGCCCAGGGCCGGTCGGTCAGCCAACCGCCCACCGCCACCACGAAGCCCACCGCCGCCAACAGCCACAGCACACTGAACAGGCGCATTCCCGTCCGGCCCACCTCCCAACGGTCGCCGAACAGCGTCGTTTTGTACGGCAGTTCCTTCATCTCGGCCAGCGGCCAGTAGGCCACCAGGCCCATCAGGTGAACCAGTCCGTGCGCCGCCACAATGAAGGCAGCGACGCCGAGCGCAATCTTCGCCATGATGCTCTCCCTCCTGCTCTGCGCGCGCCGTGTTTCTCCTGGCGGCGATCAGATAAGTCTATATCCGTGCGCCTCTATTGTGCCCGCAGCCCGCCCGCCCGACAAATGTTCCTGTCTTGCAGCATTTGCGGGTAAAGGTTGTCAGCAAATCGCTTGGCATGGGGGCATTGACCTCACCCCCAGCCTCGCTGCGCTCGGCTTGCCCCCTCTCCGCCGGCGGAGAGGGGGCGGCGAGGCGCGTAAGCGCCGAGCGGGGGTGAGGTAAACCGGAGCATGGCAGCTCACCTGACAGACTTTGCACACACCCTGTCTTTTGGGATTTGCGGCCAAAGCATCATCGCAGAGTTACCCATGCCGTTGGCACGGCACACCAAAGAGATGAGAATAGCGGTAGAGCGTCTAT
>CAYNHD010000215.1:0-1135 GCA_964396775.1 uncultured Thermoflexus sp.
AGACTTTGGAAGTCTGCCTTTCCTGCTCTTCTCTGCGCCCTCTGCGCCTCAGCGGTGCTCTCTTGCCTCAGAAATGAGATACACCCCAGCTTACCCCTGCGTGCCGAGCGGCTCAGCGTCCGTCGGACAGCCCGGCGTCCTCCTCCTCGCCAGCGACGGGCGTCACATCCACCTGCTCAACCTGATCCTGCACATCTTTGAGCGAGCCAAACTCGTGGCCGACCTGGGTCAGCGTGTAGGCCGTCGCCGCTGCGCCGAGGGCCAGCGCTTGGTCTACGTCCTCGCTGCGCAACTGCCCGGCGAGGAAGCCGGCGATCATGGCCGCGTTCTGGCCGCTGTGCGTGCCCACGCCCTCCGGCCAGCTAACCATCCAACCACCCTGCTCCGAGTCGAACAGGGCGGTGTTGCTCTCCATCCTGGCGATCAGCACCGCGCCTGCGCCCTCCTCGCGCAGCTTGCGGGCGCAGTAGAGGATGTCTTCCTCGGCACGCACCGGGATGTTGAACAACGCTTCGGCCTCGTTCTGAGACAGGTACACCAGGTCGGGCTGCGCGCGGAGCGACTCGCGCAACGGCGGGCCGCCCCCGGCGTTGATCGCCACCCGTGCGCCGGCCTCCTGGGCCAGGTCAGTCAGCCAGACATAGGTATCGTCGGGCACACCGCCCGGCAGACTCCCGGCGAAGACGGCGTGATCGCCCTCGCTGACCAGCGCGCCCAGCGCGTCGGCGACGGCCTGCAGGTCGGACTGCGCCACGTCGGTGCTGGCCTCCCAGATCTCGGTTTCGCTGGCGTGACCGGTGTCCTTGATGATCGTGCGGCTGCTGGTCTGGCCCGCCCGTCGCAGCACGGTGATCGGGAACTGCTCCTCGGCCAGCAGAGCCTGGTAGGCGCGGCCCGTCGCGTCTTCGCCGATCAGCACAATGGCGTGCGTCGGCACGCCGAGCGCGTGCAACGCCCGCGAGACGCCGATGCCCCGCCCGGCGGGGTCGAGCCGCGTTGCCTCGGTCGTCTGGTTGTGATACCCTAGCGCCAGGAAATGAGTCACCAGCGTGCGATCCAGCGATGGATTGAGCGTCACGGTGATGACTTTGGGTTGGGTGGTTGGTTCGCCCATGAGTGTTTCCTCCTTTGGCCC
>CAYNHD010000215.1:1235-7163 GCA_964396775.1 uncultured Thermoflexus sp.
CAGTGGACGATGTGCGCGCCCGCGTGGGCGTCCCCGGCCTGGTCTATGTGGGCAATCACGGCCTGGAATGGTGGGCTGGCGATCAGGTCGAAGTCCCGCCCGACCTCCAGGCGTACCGCCCGGCGCTTGAGTCGGCGCGGCGCGCCCTGGCAAGCGCCCTGCTGCCCGGCATGGCCCTCGAAGACAAGGGCGCCACGCTCTCCCTCCACTACCGCCAGACCGACGACCCGGATGCCGCCGCTGCCGCCTTCAGGCCGGTCATCGAGCGCATCGCCAGCGCGAACGGGCTGCGCCTGTTCCAGGGCCGCATGGTCTTCGAGCTGCGCCCACCGCTGGAGATTGACAAAGGCAGCGCCTTCGCCCGCCTGGTGGCGCGCTACGCTCTCGACGCTGCCGCCTACCTGGGCGACGACACCACCGACGCCGACGCCCTGCAAACGGCCCGCCGCCTGCGCCAGGATGGGACCTGCTACGCGCTCGGCCTGGGCGTGCTGGGGGCCGAGACGCCGGCCATCGTCCGCGATCAGGCTGACCTGTCGCTGTCCGGCGTGGACGATACGGAGGCGTTCTTCGCCTGGCTGCTCAACGCGCGCAGCGCGTCCTCCACCTGATCGTAGAACCAGCGCCGCACGTCCGCCCCGCGCACCTGCTGGCGCAGCGCCTCGGCCCGCTGGTGCCGCTCCTCGGCGGGCATGGTCAGCGCATGGTGCATGGCCTCTGCCGTGCCGTACACGTCGAACGGGGAGACGACCAGCGAGTGGTCGCCCAGCTCGTAGAATGCGCCCGCGTGCTCCGAGAGCACCAGCACGCCGTCATGCTGGTTGACCAGCACGCCCTCTTTGGCCACCAGATTCATGCCGTCGGCGATGGGGTTGACCAGCAGCACATCGTAAAGCTGCATGGCGGCCAGGGCGCGGTAGTAGTTGTCGCCGACCAGGATGCGCACCGGCTCCCAGTACTCGTCGCTGAACTGGGCGTTGATCAGCCCCGCCTCGGCCATGATCTGCTGCAGATAGTCCTGATACTCATCCACCTCCATCCGCGAGGGCACCAGCAGCGCCAGCATCTGCACCTTGCCGCGATGCTCCGGGTGCTGCTCCAGCAGCGCCTGGTACGCCTCCAGCCCGCGCAGGATGTTCTTGCTCGGCTCGATGCGGTCGGTGCGCAGGATGAGCCTGCGGTCGCCGGTGTTGTGGAGAAGCTGCTCTTTGAGCAGGCGCGTCTGCGGCTCGGCCACCAGCGCCTCGACCTTCTCCACGTCAATGGAGATCGGGTAGGCGCGCGCATCCACGCGCCGCCCCTGGTAGTACACCGCGTCGCGGCTGCCGCGTGAGTGCGCGTCCGGCACGTAGAAGCGGCAGCACTGCACGAAGTTGAAGGCGTCCTTGCGGGTGTGGAAGCCCACGCGGTCCGAGGCCAGCAGGCTGGTCAGGATCAGGTCGCGCATCTCGCTGGGCAGCAGCCGCCAGGCATCCGGGCCGGGCCAGGGAATGTGCACGAAGGGCTGAATCTGCACCCCCTCGCCCAGCAGCTCGCGCAGGTAGCGCGGCACCAGGTAGAGGTGGTAGTCCTGCGGGAAGATGATCACCGGGCGATCACTGTCGCCCACGCTGTCGGCGATCACCTCGGCGAAGAGCTTGTTGACGGCCACGTAGCCGTTTTTCCAGGCGTTCCACGTCTCGCGGGTGATGATCGGCTTGCGCGGGATGTCGTAGAGCTGGTGCTGGATGAACCACAGCAGCGGGTTGGCGATGACGTTGTAGTACTGCTCGTAGCGGCGTTTGGAGGGCTGCACCAGGCGCAGGCGGATGCCCTCGACCTCGGTGACGCGCCCTTCGCTCTGCTCCATCCAGCGCTGATCGCCCTTGCCCAGCGCCGCCGCCACCCACAGCACATCATGCCGCTCGGCCAGCGCGCCCAGCGCTGTCACCAGGCCGCCACTGCCGCGTTTGGTCTCCAGATCGCCGTTCGCCTTCACGCTGAATGAGAACGGTCCCCGGTTGGACGCGATCACGATCAGGGGGTTGTCTTCTCGCCCGCTCTCCAGCAGGTGTTCGCCAGTTTCGTCGGATGTGTTCACGGGAGCCTCCTGGTATCATTTCCGCGCGGGCACCTGGAACTGACCCACGCTGCGACAGGGTTGGGCTTGTCCGGTACACCCTATCTTACCGCAAAGCGGAGCCGGTTTCGAGCGCGGCGGCGGGGGCACGGCACGATGGGGGCGAAAAGCGTGAACCGCAGAGACACAGATAGAACAAGACTTCGGAAGTCTGCCTTTCCTGCTCTTTCCGCGCTCTCTGCGCCTCGGCGGTGAGGCTTTGTCCCTGACCAGACATACCCCTGGACAGGGAACACCGCCAGGATGGGACTCACCCCGCCGGGCGCGCCGGATCGTTCGCCATCAGCCAGCGCCAGACCCAGGCCATGGACTGCACGTCGGCGCGCTGGTAGGCGCAGGCGCGGGCCAGCGCCGCCTCATCGCCGGACTCCAGCCAGAACTGGTAGTCCAGATAGGCGGCGAACCAGTCGGGATCCTCCGGCCAGATGAAGCCCAGGTAGGCCGACACGACCTTGATCGAGGTGCTGGGCAGCGGCAGGCTCACCGCGCGCTTGAAGGCGGCGTGCAGGTCGAACATGCGCGGCTCCAGCCGGGCCAGGGCCGCCGCCGGCGCGCTGCCGCGCAGGATAGCCGCGTCGTAGGCCGTCCAGTGACAGATCGGCCCCTCCTGCGCCGTGACCGCCTCCGCGAGTACTTCCCAGGCCGTGTCGCTGTCCGGCACCAGTGTGATGCGCTGTCCGTCTGGTAGGGTCAGCGGCTCTGGAAGCTGCACCGGCGCGACCAGGGCGATCTGCGTCTCGCCCGTCGTGTCGCACCAGCCCATGCACCAGGGCACCGTCTTGCCGCGCGCCTGGTACGTCTCCAGGTCGAACATCCAGCCGCCCTGCCGCAGATCGTCGGGCAGCGCCCCGTACCACACGGGCCGCCCCTCGACCCACGCCTGGGCGTTGGCCCGCAAACGGCGCGCGGTCGTCGGGCCGACGCCGTGCACCCGCTGCAAGTCCTCCGGCGCGCAGGCGGCGATGTCGGCCAGACAGGTCAGGCCCACCGCTGCCAGACCCTCGCGCGTCGCCCGCGTGACGTTGTACAGCAGGTCGAGGCTCCCCTCCCCCTCGGCAACCGCCCGGCACGCCGTCTGCCAGGGACAGGTCTTGCAGTGCGCTTCCAGGCGAACGGGCGGCGCTTCGGGCGCGTCGAGGGCGGCAATGGCCCGCAGCAGCGCATCCATCAGCCGGTCTTCGTCGTATTCGTGCGGGTCGCGGCGGGCGGGCGCGCCGAGGTCGGTCGCGCCCAGCCACAGCTCGCCCGGCGGCACAATCCCCTGCACCTGGCGCAGCAGCCAAGCGTAGAGGTCAAGCTGCGCCCAATCCGGCGCTTCCGGCTCCCGGCGCTGCTTGATCTCCACCGGCGCATAGACCAGCGCCCCGGCGTAAGCGATGCGCACCAGGCGGTCGGGCCGCCCGCGCACGGTGAAGATACGGTCGGTCAGGTCGAGCGGAGCGCGATGTTCCAGGCACGCGCCGACGATGCCCGGCACGCCGCGCGCCATCAGGCGGCGCGTCAGGGCCACGCCGTGCGCCCACGACTCGACCGGCAGGTATTCCAGCGCCGCGCCCACCGTCGCCAGGACGCTCTCCTCATGCTGCACGCCCAGGGCGAAGGCGCGGGCCATCTCCGGCGCGGACTCGTCGCGCAGGGCCGGATCGCCGTAGGCGTCCAGCCACACGCGGCGCGCGCAGATCAGGGCGTGACGCGCGTCCTGGGCGGTGATCAGCGGCGAGTCAGGGGCAGCGGGCACGGGTATCTCCTCCCGGCCCAATCGTAGCAGGTTGCGCCACCCCTGCCAATGCGGGCGGAGTGTTTGCGTAGGGGAGGTGCGCTGAAGGAGACTTCCGAAGTTTCCGAAAACTTCGGAAGTCTGGCTGCGGGCCGAGCGCAGCGAGGCCGGGGCTGAGGTCACCACCCGCACGTGCCGACTCTCACCGCCAACGGGCGATCTTCGGCGCTGATGCGGCCAGCGGGGTACACTATATTCGGATTTATGAATGTAAACAACCTAATGGGCGAGGAAACGATCATGAAGAAGACCATCACCCTGGCCCTGGACGACGCCGATCTGATCGAATTGCTGCGCATCCTGATGAACAAGGATGCCGAAGGCGCTCTGGCCTTCCTCCAGCAGCACGTGAAGGGCAAGGTTCGGGAGGCGCTGGAGGGTAGCTGAAAGGTCATGATCGAGGTGCCTGGGGCAGGCATCCAGCCAGTACAAAGTCGCCCTTTGCAGCGATGAGGCAAGTTCTTCAGGAGACCCCATGCGTGTACCTTGAGTCTATTGCCCTGGTGCGGACACTGCCGTGCCTAGCCGAATCCTCACGTTACGCAGCGAACGGATGAGCTAAAGTATGTGTATGGACAATAAAGAGTTACTCGACTTGTACAGCGATTACCTGATCAGTGTGTTTGGGCAGACCACCGGAACCGGGCTGTCGGAGCTGCTTGGTGGAACCGTCAGCCATGACCGGATCCAGCGTTTTCTGTCCCAAAACGAGTTTACCTCCGGCGATTTGTGGCAGATCGTCAAACCGCATGTGCGCGCCATTCAACAAGACACCGGCGTGATGAGAGTGGACGATAGTATCGCCGAGAAGCCGTACACGGATGAAAACGACATTATCTGCTGGCATTATGACCATGCCCAGGATCGACAGGTCAAGGGCATTAACTTTCTTATGGATAAAGCAAAATAGTCGCTACTGGTATAGAATAGTGGCATGGCAACGAGACAATTCCAACTGAGCGAAGACGAAATCAGGGCTTTTCGACAGGCAGAAGCGCAAACCCGAGATGTGCGTGAACTGAAGCGTCTGCAGGCTGTACGCCTGTATGGGACGGGAGAAGCGGTGTCCACGATCCAGAAGCTGGTGGGGTGTGGTCCGCTGAGTCCCCGGCAATGGGCCATTCGGTATAAGCGAGAGGGGCTGGATGGACTACGGGTGCGCTGGGCGAGGGGGAATGCCAATAAGCTGACGGATGTACAACGAGCCGAGCTGGCCGCGAAGCTGCGGCAGTACACGCCCGATCAGGTGCTTGAGCCAGAGGTGCGGGTCGAGCGGGGCAGCTGCTGGACCGTGAGCGATATGCAGGTCGTGGTCGAGCGGTGGTACGGGGTGACCTATCGCAGCCCGCGGTCGTACCATAGCCTGCTGCATGAGTGCGGCTTGAGCTATCAAAAAGCGGAAAAGGTCTACCGTTCGCAGCCCAGCGCGGCGCGGGTCGCAGACTTTGAAGCGGAACTGGAAAAAAAGTGACCGACTTCGTGCAGGACCATCCTGATGGGGTGATCCTGGCCGTCGATCAGATGAGCCTGTACTTCCAGGCGACGACAACACGGGTGTGGGCGCCGCGTGGCCAAACCCCGACCATTCGCGTCGCCACCCAGCGCGAACACGTCCATTTCTACGGCGCGCTGAACGTGCGGTCGGGGCATGAACTTGCTCTGAACCTGCCCGCGCAATCGGGCGACATGACCTGTCACTTTCTGGATCATGTGCAAACGGCGTATCCGGGACGGGCGTTGCTGATCGTGTGGGATCGGGCCAAATGGCACAAAGGCAAAGGGGTACAAGACTATCTCGCTCGGCACCCGCATCTCCAGACGCTGCACTTTCCGCCAGGCTGTCCGCAGCTTAACCCTCAAGAACATGTGTGGGAACGCACACGGGATGCCGTGAGCCACAACCATAGCCGGACCGACTTTCCAGCCCTTGTCCGGGCTTTTCGTCATCATCTCGAAACAACGTGTTTTCACTTCGACTGGATCGAGAAGTACATTCCGCTAACATTGTTAGCACGCTAATTGCCTTGTCCAT
>CAYNHD010000216.1:0-7152 GCA_964396775.1 uncultured Thermoflexus sp.
CGACTCAAGACTCCTGACCTTACCGGTTCCTCGGCAGGGCGATTGCACCAAGACTTCCGAAGTCTGCGAGACTTCGGAAGTCTCAGGCGAAACGCGCGTTTGATGCGATTGCTCTGGGTTTTTCGGTCGTTTCCGCGATAAGCACAGGGGCTGATGACTATGGCCGATCACGGGATGAGGCTGGATGTCGCCGGGCGCACCGACATCGGCCTCAAGCGCAAGCGCAATGAGGATCACCTCGGCTTTCGCATCCCAGAGCCGGGCAGCCCGCAGCACGCCCAGGGGGCGCTCTTCGTCGTCGCGGATGGCATGGGCGGCATGGGCGGCGGCGATGTCGCCAGCCAGACGGCGGTCGCTGAAATCTTCCAGCGTTACTATGCCGACCCCAGTCTCGACGCGCTCAGCGCGCTGCGCCAGGCGCTCGAATATGCCAACACCGCCGTGCGCGCCCAGGCGGAGCGGGTCAAGCTGCCGCGCATCGGCTCGACGGCGGCGGGGCTGGCCCTGCTGCCCGACGGTGAAGCGGTGCTCTTCAACGTGGGCGACAGCCGCGTGTACCGCGTGCAGCGCGGCGTCATCGAACTGCTCAGCCGCGACCAGAGCGTGCTCCAACACCAGATTGACGCCGGTCTGATCTCCGAAGAAGAAGCGCGCGGCGCGCGCAACGTCAACGTGACCGCCTTCATCGGCCAGCCAACGCCCATTCAGCCGGTCTTCAACCGCGTCCAGGCCGAGCCGGGCGACGTGTTTCTGCTGTGCTCCGACGGGCTGTGGGACCTGGTGGAGCCGCAGGAGATGCTCTCCATCGTGCGGCGTCTGCCCGCCGACGCTGCCGCGCGCCGGTTGATTGAGCTGGCCCGCAAGCGCGGCGGCCCGGACAATATCACCGTGATCATCGTGCGCCTCGGCCCACCGCCCAGGCAGCGCAGGCGTGCCCTGCTCGGTGTGGCAGTGCTGGCAGTGCTGGCGATGGCTACGGCGGCGGGGGCGTTCGTCCTGCTGGGCGGACGTGGGGCGGGCGACGAGGCGACGCCCACGCCAGCGGCACGGACGGCGGCGGCGATGAGCAGCGGGCCGACGCTCACTGCGACCCGCGCCCCGACGGACACCGCCCTGCCTACCGAGCCGCCGACCGTCGCTACGACTGCCGGCGGGCTGGTCGTGCTGCCCAGCGACACGCCGACCGTCACCCCCACGCCGACCGAGACAGTCACGCCCGCGCCAACGTCCACACCCCTGCCGACACGCACGCCGACCGCTACCCACACGCCGAGCGCGACCTCCACGCCTACGGATACACCGAGCGCCACGCCGAGCGCCACACCGACGGCCACCTTCACCGCCACGCGCACGCCGACGGCGACGGCCACCCCCGTCACGCCGACAGCCACGCGCACGCCCCGGCCCTCGCCGACCGGCACGCCGGTCACGCCGACGGCCACGCTTGACCTGACGAAAGTCTCGCCCACGCCGTCGCAGACTCCCACACCGTCGGATACACCGACGCCCACGCCCAGCCCCACCCCCACGCCAACGCCCTCGCCAGGCGACGCTGTGCTGCGCATCGCCGCCGAGGAAGCGCCCGATCCGGCCCAGGCGGGCGTTTACCTGAGCGAGGAGGCGGCGTTCTACGCCGTTCTCGGCCTGGGGACAGAGAACCCCGAAGTGCGCGCGGGAGACACACTGCTGCCAGCGGGCACGCACGTTGTGATCATCAGTGAGGATGAAGTGCTGCTGCCCGGCGAACCAGGCGTGATCCTGCGCAAGGTGCGGGTCTTCTTCGAGTTCGACGGGTTGGGCGATAGCGTGGAGCCTGAGGTCTGGCTGCGGCAGGACGTGCTGGAGCGGGCGATTCCGGTCGTGCCGCATGTGTTTGCGGGCGAGCGGGGTGCTGTTGTCTATTCTGGCGACACCGGCTGGCTCCGTTACCGGACTCAACTCGCCTGGGGCCAGAGCGCGCCGCTGCTGGCGAAAAACCGGGCAGGCACCTGGTACAGGATCGCGCTGCCAGATGGCCGCGCCGGGTGGGTAGAAGCTGATCGTGTCGAAGTGCTCGGACGGCCCGAAGACCTGGCTGGCCTGCCCATCGAGCGACTGCCGCCGTTCCCCCCGCCGCCCACGTTCACGCCCTACGTCGCGCCGACCGAGCCACCTCCGCCTGCGGACGGAGACCAACCGCTGCCCGCGCCTCAACCTACGCAGCCCCCTGCGCCGCCGGACGACGGTGGCGATGGCGGTAACGTCCCGCCGGGGGGCAGCGACCAGGAGGGCGGCGAGTAGACCGGTTCAGCCTGTCCAACCGTGAGAATGGGGCCGGCTGCACGCACCTCACCCCCTACCAGCCGAGCTAGAGCACGTTATGCACTTTCAACCCCTATCCCCTGGCCCCTTTCCCCGCAAGCAGGGAAAGGGGAGCGATTTGCCCCTCCCCGCCAGCGGGGAGGGGCCACAGGGTGGGGTCCGTGCGCCGCCCGCTGCGCCGAGCGCCTGGAGTTCATAACACGCTCTAGAGAGGAGGACTTTGATCGCCGGATGCGGGCACGTTTCCTCTCCCTGGCTTGGTCGGAGCGGACAGGCGTTGAGGTTGGTGCGTAGTCTGGAATGGTCCTTCACTTTACCTCGCCCCCGCTCGGCGCTAACGCGCCTCGCTTCCCCCTCTCCGTAAACGGAGAGGGGGAAAGGCCGAGCATAGCAAGGCCAGGGGGTGAGGTTAACCGGACGCCATCTCAATGCTTCCCACGTTGCTGGAGACTTCCGAAGTTTCCCAAACTTCGGAAGTCTGGTGGGGCCTGCTTTTCTAAGCAGATTCTCATCACTTGCCAACGCATCTTCTATCTTGCAGGTGTATGACTGTGTTGGATATGTGGACGGGCAGTATTGTCAGACAGTGCAAGAGGCTCCCATGAACAAGCGAAAACTCTCAGCAAGCGTGCTGCTCATCGCCCTGCTCATTGCCGCCGCCGTTGGCGTGTGGAGTGTGCAGGCGCAGGACAGCGAAACGGCCCGTGTGGCGACGCTGCCAGCGGGCGCAGCCTACCAACCGCGCGCGGAAGAAGTGAATCTGGCGCAGATGTACCAGGAGGTCACGCCGTCGGTCGTCTACGTCTCTGTGGCGACCCGTTTTGGCGGGGGCACCGGCAGCGGCTTCGTCATTGACGAGGAAGGGCACATCGTCACCAATAACCATGTTGTGGAGAACGCCCAGTACATCAGCGTGACCTTCGTGGATGGCACGATCCTGAAGGCGGAGTTGATCGGGCGCGACCCAGACGCTGATCTGGCCGTGATCAAAGTAGACCCGGCCAAAGCGCCCCTCAAGCCGGTCACCTTCGCCGACTCCAGCGAAGCCTTCGTCGGGCAGCAGGTCTACGCCATCGGCAACCCCTTCGGGCAGGAATTCACGCTGACGCAGGGGATTGTCAGCGCCCTGGATCGCAGCCTGCAAAATGAGAACAGCTTCAGCATCCCCGAACTGATCCAGACCGACGCGGCGATCAACCCCGGCAACAGCGGCGGCCCGCTGCTCGATGCCGACGGGCGCGTGATCGGCGTGAACACAGCCATCATGAGCGAGTCGCGCTCGGCGTCCGGGGTCGGGTTCGCCATCCCCTCGAACACCGTCCGGCGCATCGTGCCCTACCTGATCGCCGAGGGCAGCTATGCCCATAGCTGGCTGGGCATCGCCGGGGCCACGCTGCTGCCCGAACAGCGCGAGGCGATGGAGCTAGGCGAGGACGTGAAGGGCGTCATGGTCAGCGAGGTGACGCGCGGCGGCCCGGCGCAGAAAGCCGGGCTATCCGGGGCGCAGCAGACCATCACCACACCGTTTGGCCGGCTGGCTGTGGGCGGCGACATCATCACCGCTGTCAACGACAGGCCCATCGAGAAGATGAGCGACCTGATCACCTATCTCGAAGCCAACACCCTGCCCGGCGACACGATCACCCTGCGCGTGCTGCGCGGCACCGAGACGGTGGAGATTCCCGTCACGCTCCAGCCGCGCCCCTAGAGCGTATTGTGAACTCCGCGCGCTCGGCGCAGCGGGAAGCACGCAACGCCATGGACGGCGCATTGACCCCACCCCGTGGCCCCTCCCCGCCAGCGGGGAGGGGCAAATCGCTCCCCTTGCCCTGCTTGCGGGGAAAGGGGCTGGGGGATAGGGGTTGAAAGTCCATAACACGCTCTGGAGTTGCTTCTCCACACAAAAGCGGGGCAGGTTCGCGCCTGCCCCGCTGCGTTGCTTGTGTTGCTCGTAGGGATGCTGTGCATCTATCCGCATTTCGCCCACGTAGGGGCACTGCTCTGCCGCGTCCGGCGAATTTGCGGGTGGGTGGTCAGTGGGCCGCCGAACGAGAGCCGGCCCCTGCCTCGAAGCCAGCGTGCACCAGCAGAAACACGCCCGTCAGCGCCAGGAAACCCAGCGCCGTCCCGAACAGGGCCAGGAACGACAGCCCCACCACAATGCCCGCAATGATGAAGGGCAACATGCCGGTCAGCCCGGCGCAGGCCAGGTAATGGAAGACCTGGGCCGGCACACCGCCCAGCACCGGCTGCCGGGCGTTGGAATCGCGGGCGATCTTTACCCCGATGACCAACCCGATGGCGACCCCGATCAGCACAGCAATCACCCATTCGGTCATGGTCTGTGCCCTCCTAGAACAGCGTGTAGATCAGCGGGCCGCCGCCGCTCGCCGAGCCGAGCACGATCAGCAGCGCGAAGGCGATCAGGGCGATAATCATCGGGATCAGCCACCACATCTTGGCAGCCCACAGGAACGAGAACAACTCGCCCAGAATGCCCAGGCGGGTCTTCAGCCCGCCCAGCGCGCCCGGACGCTTGCCGGTGTGAGAGGTGGACGGTTGGGACATAGTTACGACCTCTTCTTCGCGTCTTTGCCCACCAGGAAGGACCCGATCACCAGCCAGTCAATCTCGCTGTGGCTGAAGGTCCACCAGGCGTTGGCGGGCGAGCTGACAATTGGCTCGCCGCGCAGGTTGAACGATGTGTTGACCAGGATCGGCACGCCGGTCGCTTCGCCGAAGCGCCGTACCAGCTCGTAATAGCGCGGGTTCGTCTGCCGGTCAATGGTTTGCAGGCGACCGGTGCCGCCCTCGTGCGTTGTCGCTTTGGCCACGTCGAGCTTGTCCGGCTTGACCGGGCTGACGGCCAGCATGAAACGCGGCAGCATGTTCGTCTCGACGTTGGGATAGTCGAAGAACTCGGCGGCGCGCTCTTGCAGCACCACCGGCGCAAACGGGCGAAACGGCTCGCGGAACTTAATCTTGGTGTTGATAATGTCCTTCATCTCGGCGCGGCGCGGGTCGGCCAGGATGCTGCGATTGCCCAGCGCGCGCGGCCCCCACTCGTAACGGCCCTGGAACAGGCCGACCACCTTCTGGTCGAGAATCTCCTCCACCACGCGGTCGAGCAGTTTGTCGTCGTCCTCGAACTCCTCGTAGGGGATGCCTTCCGCGTCGAAGAAGGCGCGAATCTCGGCGTTGGAGAACTGCTGCCCCAGGTAGGTATCGCTCATCACCAGCTTGCGCGGCTGGCCCAGCACCAGATGGTAGGCCCACAGCGCCGCGCCCAATGCGCCGCC
Organism: uncultured Thermoflexus sp.; assembly: GCA_964396775.1. Lineage (GTDB taxonomy): Bacteria > Chloroflexota > Anaerolineae > Aggregatilineales > Aggregatilineaceae > UBA2029. The sequence goes on from CAYNHD010000216.1 coordinate 5,601, forward strand.
ATCGTCACCGGCGGCGGGCTGGATGTAGACATCCTCGAACGGCGTCTCACTGAGCAGGCGGAAGTTGGCCACGCTGTTCAGTGCCACCCCGCCGGCCATGACCAGCCTCCTGGCCCCCGTCTTGCGGTGCAGGGCGTTGGCCATCGCCAGCAACGCCTCTTCGGTCACCTGCTGGATGCTGCGGGCGATGTCGGCATAATGCTGGTTGCGGCGCACGGTCTCGGTCTCGCCAGCGCGGTGCGGGGCGCTCTTGGCCGTGAAGAAGTCGTCGCTGTGCATGCGCGGCTCGCCGAACAGGTCTACGAACTTGCTGTTGAAGCTGCGCGAGGCCGAATGATGGTAGGCGAAGTAGTCCATGTTGAGGGCGAAGCTGCCGTCATCGTGGATGCTGATCAGCTTGCGGACCTCATCCACATAGGTCGGCTCGCCATAGGGGGCCATGCCCATGACTTTATATTCGCCGTCGTTGACGTGAAAGCCGAGGAAGGCCGTGAAAGCCGAGTAGAGCAGGCCGATGGAGTGCGGGAAACGCTGCTCCCAGAACAGGTCAATCGCGTTTTCACCGGTGCCGTTCCAGGTGCCGCGCGCCATGCCCATCGTCGTCGTCGTCCACTCGCCGACACCATCTACGGTGATCACGGCGGCCTCGTCGAAGGGCGAGGCGAAGAAGGCGCTGGCTGCGTGCGACATGTGGTGATCGCAGAACAGGATTTGCTCCGGGCGCACGCCCAGATGGTGCTGGAGCAGGCTCTTGATCCAGAACTTCTCGCTGACGTAAGCGGTCACCGCCTCGCGCCAGAAGTCCCACGAGCGAGGGAAGGTGCTCAGCGCGGTCTGCAGGATGCGCCCGACCTTGACCATCGGCTTCTCGTAGAACACCACGTAGTCGAGGTCTGGCCCCTGGATGTCTCCTTGTTCCAGGCAGAAGTCAATGGCGCGGGCGGGGAAGCCGTTGTCGTGCTTCTTGCGCGTGAGCCGCTCTTCCATGGTGGCGGCGACGATCTGACCATCGCGCAGCAGGGCTGCTGCCGCGTCGTGATAAAAGCAGGAGACGCCCAGGATGTCCATCTAGAACTGCCTTCGCGCTTCGTCGGGGCTGTGGCCGACCGGGGCGCGCTCAATCCAGGCGGTCGGTGGCTTGCGGATGCGCAGGGGATCGCTCAGCAGGCGCACGCCGAGCGCAAACGGCACAAAAACCGTGCCATAAAACAGCACGGCGAACAAACGAGCCTGAAAATCGCCGAACACTTCCCCGATGATCTTCCAGCGATTCCAGGCGATGCGGCATACCTCAGACAGCATACCTTCCTCGTCGTACCCTGGGAGTCGAGCGGCACCCACCCGCAAGTGGCGGGCTGCCCCGACAGCGTACCGCCATTATACAGGGCAGGTAGGGGCTGTCAATAGCGGTGAATGAGGGGGGTGCACGAACAAGTTGTCAGCAGATCATCTGCCGCCGCCGGAGAGCCTCACCCCCCGCTCGGCCCACTGACGCGGGCCTCGCCGCCCCCTCTCCACGTCGTGGAGAGGGGGCAAGCCGAGCGCAGCGAGG
>CAYNHD010000217.1:0-7150 GCA_964396775.1 uncultured Thermoflexus sp.
CTCGCTACACTCAAGGGTATGCTGCCCGGCGGCACGGGTGCGTGCAAAAACCTGTCAGGTAAGGGCGCTGCTCTGCTGCGCCCCCGTAGGGGCGTATTGCAATATGCCCCTACGGGACCTCACCCTATTCGGCGTCAGGCGGGTCACCGACGACGTTTGCACACACCCGGCGGCCCCCAAAGCTATCCGGCCAGGTCTGCGTTGCCGCGATCCAGCGTGCCGCTTAGCGCGCCGAACAGCAAATCCTCCAGCACAAACGCCAGGTACTGCACCGCCGTCGGCTCCGTCTCAGCATTGATGAACGCATCATCCACCGTTAGCTCGCTGACAAGCACATAGCGCCCGTAGGGGAACTCCAGCCGGTAGGCCACGCCGCTTGCGCTGCATCCTGCGTCCTCGGCCAGCTGGCGGCTGAAGACACGCGCCGGAACATCAGCGGGGTCGCTGTAGCCGTCGAACGCCCCGGCCTCGGTGAGCAGCGCCGCCCGCGCATCGTCAAAGACGACCTCCTGCGCGCTCGCCGCGTCGCCGAACTCCAGCACGTGCAGGCCCAGGCCCCAGATCGGCAGCGTGGCCGGGTCTGCCGGGCACTCGCTCAGCGCAGTCACGATCTGCGCCGCGCCCACAAAGCCCTTTTCGCCCAGGTAGTCGCGCATGGCCGCTTCCAGACCCTCGCCCTGGCTGCCCCAGAAGGCGGCCTCGGCCTCCAGGTCATGCATTTGCGATAGATCGGCGTCGGCGACGAACGCCTCATTGAGTGCCAGCGGCATCACCAGCGATAGAATCGCCTGGAAGTGCGAGATAGTGGGCGGGCCGTCGGGCGTGGCTGCTACGCGGGCCGGGTCTTCGACGATGACCACCGTCTCCAGCGCCGCGCCCTCATAGTCGGGCATCTGCTCTGGGTCGCGCGGGGTGAGCAGTTCGACGCGCTCGATGCCCTCGTACACGCGCCCGAAGATGGTGTGGTTGCCGTCCAGCCAGGTGGCCGGCGCGGTGGTGATGAAGAACTGGCTGCCATTGGTGTTCGCTCCGGCGTTGGCCATCGCCAGCAGCCCGTAGGTGTCGAAGGTCAGCCCGTTGGCCGTCTCGTCCTCGAAGGTGTAGCCCGGCCCGCCGCCGCCCGTGCCGGTCGGATCGCCGCCCTGGGCCATGAAGCCCGGCAGCACGCGGTGGAAGGTCGTGTTGTTGTAGTACCCCTGCCCGGCCAGGAAGACGAAGTTGTTAACCGTCAGCGGGGAGTCGGTCTCGTACAGGTCCAGGTAGATCGACCCGGCGGCGGTACAAAGCACCGTCCAGTAATCCACGCCGTCTTTGAGCACGTCCTCGGCGGCGGCGAACTCGCGCGATTCCGGCGCGGCCACATTCGCGGTCGCCGCCGCGCAGATTTCGGCGGGCGTCTGAGCGTCTTGCGCCGCCGCCACCCCTCCTGGCAACAGCGCGCTCAGCACGGCGAGCACTACCAGCACGGCCAACAGACTTCGGATTGTACGGCTCATCAGCTTCTCCAGACTCTCACACTTGCGCGAACAAGAGCGGCATCTCTTCAGGCACAGGAGCCACGAGCAGGTAGGTGGGTGGTCAGCAGAAGGCCCCTATCCCCCGGCCCCTTCCCTCAGCCGAACTAGGGGAAGGGGAGAAACGCTTGCCAGATCGTCCCCCCTCTAGCCTGGCTGGAGGGGGGATTGAGGGGGGAGGCATTCAGCAGACATTCCAGAACCTCCCCCAGCTACAATTCGCTCGTGAACTCTCAGGCGTGCGCCTCCGGCAGCAAGAAGAACGCCAGCGCGACAATAACATAGACCGCCAGCAGCATCAACCCCTCGAACCAGTTGGACTCGCCGTCTTCGGCTACCAGCGCCGCCACATAGGACGCCGCCGCCAGGGCGATGATCTCCGGCAACGAGAAGGCCAGGATCAGCTTGTTCTCAAAGAGCAGGCTGATGAAGACCAGCACCGGCGCGACAAACAGCGCGATCTGCAGGCTCGACCCCAGGGCGATGGTCACGCTCAGTTCCATGCGGTTCTTGAGCGCCACCTGCACCGCCACCAGGTGCTCGGCCACGTTGCCGATGATCGGCACGATGATCACGCCGACGAAAAGCTCGCTCCAGCCCAGTTCCTCGACGACCGGCTCGACCGTCCCCACCAGGAACTCAGACATGACGACGATGCCCAGCGTGGCGAAGGCCAGCACCCCCAGCGCACGGCGCAGCGACCACTGCGGCTCGTGATGGTGCCCATCGTCGTGAGCGCCGCCCGCCAGCAGCGAATAGACGATATTGGCCGTGTACAGCGCGATCAGGATCAGGGCGATGCCCTCGCTCAGCAGAAGCTCCGACGCAAACTCCTCGGTTTCAATGAAAGTGTGGTCGAACAGCGAGGGAATGGCCAGCGCCATGAAGGCCAGAATGAGCAGCGTGGCGTTCATTGCCGCCTGGCGGCGGTCGAAGGTCTGGATGCCGTGCCGCAGCCCGCCCAGGAAGATGGCCAGCCCCATCACCAGCAGCAGGTTGCCGAGCACTGAGCCGATGATCGAGGCGCGCACCAATTCGACCAGCCCCTCTTTGAGGGCGAAGATGGTGATGATCAATTCGGCGGCGTTGCCCAGCGTGGCGTTGAGCAGCCCGCCGATGCGCGGGCCGACGCGCGCGGCGATCTCCTCGGTCGCCTGGCCGATCAGCCCGGCCAGGGGGATAATCGCCAGAGCAGAGGTGGCGAAGATGGCCACGTCGCCACCGCCGGACGCGCGCAGCAGCACCGCGACTGCGCCGAACAGCAGCAACGTGTTCAAACTTGCCAGTTTCTTGAGTTCGAATGTCCGTCCCATATCCCCCCGCTCGAATTTGTAGAGGTGCTGCCCTTCATGTTCTTGTCCTGAGCAGGGCACCTGCACAGGTCAGCCTCACCCCCGCTCGGCGCTGACGCGCCTCGCCGCCCCCTCTCCACGACGTGGAGGGGGCAAGCCGAGCGTAGCGAGGCTGGGGGTGAGGCTAAAGAAGCGCGGCCTTGCCGTCCGCTCACAACCAGTAACCAAGAACCAATAACCAACAACCAACAACCTCTCCCCCTACCTCCGCCCGCCCCATTTCCAGTTGGACGCGCGGCGGTTGGGGGCGGCGGCAAACTGGAGCGCGTTCTGGCGCTGCTGGTGCTCGACCAGCGTTGCCACAATCGCCGCTGCCTCGGCCAGGTCGCCGCCCATCTCGTCGCCTCGCATCTGCATGTGCTGCTCGACGAACTGCGTGTTGTAGCGCCCGGCCAGGAAGTTGGTGCTGTCCAGCAACTTCTGGTGGAAGGGCAGGTTCGTCTTCAGCCCCATGATCTTGTATTCGGACAGCGCCCGCCGCATCCGCAGCAGCGCCTCGCCGCGCGTCTCGCCCCAGGTGATCAGCTTGGCCAGCATCGAGTCGTAGTACGGCGTCACCTCGTAGCCGGCGTAGATGCCGCTATCGAGGCGGACGCCCGGCCCGGTCGGGGAGACGTGCACCGTCACCCGGCCAATCGAAGGCAGGAAATTGTTGTACGGGTCTTCGGCGTTGATGCGGCACTCCACCGCCCAGCCGGAGATGGTCACGCCGTCCACCGGCCCCATGCGCCGTCCGCGCGCAATGCGAATCTGCTCCTTGACCATATCCACGCCGGTCACCAGCTCGGTGACCGGGTGCTCGACCTGCAGGCGCGTGTTCATCTCCAGGAAATAGAAATTCTTCTCTGCGTCCACCAGGAACTCAATCGTCCCCGCATTGACGTAGTTGACGGCCTGAGCCGCCGCGACCGCCGCCGCGCCCATGCGCTGGCGCAGGTCGGGGTCCATGAACGGGCTGGGCGCTTCTTCAAAGAGCTTCTGGTGCCGCCGCTGGATGCTGCACTCGCGCTCGCCCAGGTGAATGGTGTTGCCGTGCATGTCGGCCAGAATCTGGAACTCGATATGGCGCGCGCCGTCCAGCAGCTTCTCCAGGTACACCGTGCCGTCGCCGAAAGCGGCCTCGGCTTCGCGGTGCGCCGAAGCCAGCGCCGCGTCCAGCTGCGACTCCTCGCGGACGGTGCGCATCCCCTTGCCGCCGCCGCCCGCCGCCGCCTTGACCATCAGCGGGAAGCCGATGCGGTTGGCTTCGTGGCGCAGCGCCCCGTCGTTCAGGCCGGGCTGCGTCCCCGGCACAATCGGCACGCCGGCCCGCTCCATCAACTCGCGCGCGGCCAGCTTGTCACCCATCTTGCTGATCGCGTCCGGCGACGGGCCGATCCACACCAGCCCGGCGTCAATGACCGCCTGGGCGAAGTCGGCCCGCTCGCTGAGGAAGCCGTAGCCGGGATGTACCGCATCCGCGCCGGAGCGCCGGGCCACGTCAATCAGCTTGCCGATGTTCAGGTAGCTCTCGCGCGGGCTGGGCGCGCCGATGTTGTACGCTTCGTCGGCGTAGCGCACGTGCAGCGCCTCGCGGTCGGCGTCCGAGTACACAGCCACAGCCTGGATGCCGCCCAATTCGCGGCAGGCGCGGATGATGCGCACGGCGATCTCGCCCCGGTTAGCGACCAGTATCTTGCGGATGAGAGTCGTCTCACCGGCCCGCCGGCGGCCCGACTGCCTGGATCGTCGTTGACGGCCTTCTGCTTCGCTCATGGTTTCCCTACCTTGTCCGGCGACCACGTGATCACCGGGCGCTCGACGCGATGCACCTGGTGGATGTCCCCGCAGGCCGACCGCACATGGAATTCGATAGTGAAATCCGGCTTCACGGCGTGCAGCGCCTCAACCGCAGCGTTCCAGGCCGGGTCGGGCGCGCCGCTCTTGGGCGGGATCGCGCCGCGCAGCACAGCGTGACTGAGGATGCGGTAGAAGTCCCACGCCCAGGCCACCTGCACATGGCGCGCCGGGTCGTAACCGCTCCAGACGACCTGGCGCTTGTCCTGCTGATGCAGCACCAGGTCGAGGTCGAGGAAGGCCAGCGTCACTTCGCCCGCTGGGTCGCGCAGAAACGCCTCGACGCACAGCGTGGCCGGGCCTTCGGGGGGCGTGCTCGTTGCCAGGCGCGGGTAGCGCGGCACGCCGGCCCGCCCGTAACAGGCGTAGTTGGCCGTCGCCACCGATTGCAGCAGGGCCGTCGCCTGGACGACCAGCCAGGTTTCCGGCGCGGCCCCTACCTTAGCGGGCCGGACAGGTAGCCTCCTGCCCTGGTGTGTCAGACTCACGCCCCTGTCCCTTCTCGGCTGCGCACCCGCCAACGCGCACGCAGCGCCTCGACCATCGCCCGTGTCACCGGCTCAGACGCCGGGCCGTTCTGTCGCGCCAATTGAGGACCGCCACTCATCGGGAATCTGTGAGACCCTCTCGCGTCCCGATGGCTTGTGCACAGGTCTGCCGAGCGGCCTGAGTTTGAGCGTTCCGTTGTAGTAGGCGATCAGACGCTCGCGCGCAATCTCAACATACTGCGCTTCTTTCTCGCTCCCCACCCCCCGGCGATCATTCTTGACGGCAGCGATAAGCGTCGAGCCAACCCCGGCATACGGGTCAAGAACCCAGTCCCCTTCATGTGTGAGCGCGAGCACACACCGTTCGACCAGTTCAACCGGGAACTGGCAGGGATGTATCGTCTTCTCTGGATGGTTTGATTTCACATTGGGAATATCCCAGAGGCATTCCTCCCAGTCCTCAAGCAATATCTCCCACACATCCGACGGATTCTTCCCCAAAGGATTGCCCGACGGTTTGCCCCTGTTTGGCCCCTTATAATGGCGCTTCCCAGGGTACTTGGCCGGTACGCGCACCTCGTCCAGGTTGAAGACATACTCATCACTCTTGGTGAACCAGAGGATTGTCTCATAGCGCCCAGAGAAGCGCTTCTGGGTGTGGAGACCATGCCCGAAATGCCAGATGATGCGGTTCCTGAGCGACAGCCCCAATCTCTTGAAAATCGGGTAGTAGAGAATATCCAGAGGAAACACTTCGCCCTTCTCAACGAAATTGCCGACCTGCCAGCAGATGCTCCCGTCGGAACGCAGCACCCGGTAAAGCTGGGCTATTGTGTCCGCCTGGACAGCCAGGTAGGACTCGATGGATGTGCGATCCTCATATTTCTTGCCCAGATTGTAGGGAGGAGAAGTGATGATCAGGCGCACTGTCTCATCCGGGATCGTCGCAAGTAGATCATTGACATCACCCTGAAACAGCACCAGGCTTGCCGTCGGACCGAAGTGGCTGGCAATTTCCACCTGAGAGCCAAAGAGCGGCAGGTTTCTCATGGCGTCCTCCCGTCCCACCTGCTCTACAGCGGGATATTCCCGTGTTTCCTGGGCGGGTTGCTGTCGCGCTTGTTTTGCAGCATCCCCAGCGCGTTGATCAGGCGCGGGCGCGTCTCCGAGGGCACGATCACGTCGTCAATGTAGCCGCGCGCCGCCGCCACATACGGGTTGGCGAAGCGGTCGCGGTAATCCTGCACCAGTTCCGCCTTACGCGCTGCCGGGTCGTCGGCCTCCATCAATTCGCGGCGGAAGATGATGCTCACCGCGCCGTCCGGCCCCATGACGGCCAGTTCCGCCGTCGGCCAGGCCAGGTTGAGGTCACTGCGGATGTGCTTGCTGTTCATGACGCAGTAGGCCCCGCCGTAGGCTTTGCGCGTCACAACGGTGATCTTGGGCACCGTCGCCTCGCAGTACGCATAGAGCAGCTTGGCCCCGGCGCGGATGATCCCGCCGTGCTCCTGTTCCACGCCGGGCAGGAAGCCGGGCACGTCCTCGAAGGTGATAAGCGGGATGTTGAACGAGTCGCAGAAGCGGATGAAGCGCGCCGCCTTCTCGCTGGCCTTGATGTCCAGCACGCCGGCCAGCACCGCCGGCTGGTTGGCAACGATGCCCACGCTGAAGCCACCCAGCCGGGCGAAGCCGACGACAATGTTCTGTGCGTAGTGCTCGTGAATCTCGAAGAAGCGGCCCTCGTCGGCGACCAGCCGGATCACGTCCTTGATGTCATAGGGCTTGCTGGGGTCGTCGGGCACGATGTCGTTGAGCGCCTCTTCGGTGCGCAGCGGGTCGTCCTTGCTCGGCTCGAAGGGCGGGTCTTCCATGTTGTTCTGCGGCATGTAACCCAGAATCTCGCGGATGAGGAAAAGCGCGTCTTCTTCGCTGTTGGCCGCCACATGGCTCACCCCGCTGA
>CAYNHD010000218.1:0-7127 GCA_964396775.1 uncultured Thermoflexus sp.
CTACGTCTGGACGGCGGACGAGATTGGGGCGGCGCTGGATGGCGTGGTCGGCAAGGTGGACGCGCTGCTGGCCTACTGGGGCGTGACCGACGAGGGCAACTTCGAGGGCAAGAACATCCTGCACGCCGCTGACATGTTGGAGCGAGTCGCCGTGCGGCACGGGCTATCCGTCGAGCAGATGCGCGATGACCTGGCAGCGGCCAAAGCGGTGCTGTTCGCGCTGCGCAAGAATCGCGTGGCTCCGGCCCGCGACGAGAAGATCGTCACCGCCTGGAACGGGATGATGCTCGCCGCGTTCGCGGAGGCGGCGCGCGTCCTGGGCGCGGACGACTATCTGGAGGCGGCCCTGGCCAACGCGCGCTTCCTGCTGCGCGAGATGGTCGGCCCGGACGAGCGGCTGTTGCGGGCGCACAAGGACGGCGCGAGCAAGATCAACGGCTACCTGGAAGACTACGCCCACGTGATTGACGGGCTGCTGGAGCTATACCAGGTGACGTTCGACAAGCATTGGTTCGTCGAGGCGCAACGCCTGGCCGACATCGCGCTCAAGCACTTCCGCGCTGAAGACGGCGGCTTCTACGACACGAGCGACGATCACGAGGCGCTGATCGTCCGCCCGCGCAGCGTGCAGGACAATGCCACGCCGTCCGGCAGCGCCATGATCGCCTACGAACTGCTGCGGCTGACGGGCTACACGGCGGAGACGCGCTACGAAGACGCCGCGCTGAGCGTCTACCGGGCGTTGGGGTCGGCGCTGGCCGAGTACCCGCTGGCGTTTGGCGAGATGCTGATCGGGCTGGACATGGCCCTGCGCCGCCCGGTGGAGATCGCTCTCATCGGCGACCCGGCGGATGAGCGCACGGCGGCCTTGCTGGACGTGGTGCGCGCCAGGTATCGCCCGCTGGCGGTGCTGGCGCTCTCCCCGACGAACGCGGAGTCCGGCGCGGTCCCGGCGTTGCTGCGCACGCGCACGCTGCGCGACGGCGCGCCCGCCGCCTACGTCTGCGAGAACTTCGTCTGCGCGGCCCCGGTCACCACGCCGGAGGCGCTGACCGAGGTGCTGGACGGCCCGCCGGAGAACGGCGCTGCGGCAGAAGAGGGAGCGTAGTGCCCCAGGTTGCTCTGGCAAGCGGTTCTCCCTTTCCCCTGGCTTTGCTGGGGGAAGGGGCCGGGGGATGGGGGCGTTCCGACAACCGCCTGCTGGCTCATTTGTAGACCCCCGTGAGCAGAGCGTAGGGGCGTATCGCAATACGCCCCTACGAGAGATGTCACGGACGGAATACACGTGAAGGGTCAGACCGAGGCCCCGACTCTCAATGGGAGACTACCCGCCCGTCTCCTCGATGGCGACGGGCTGCCCATCATCGAAGCGGGCGAGGAGTGTCGGCGCACCGCCCGCGCTCAGCCGGTAGACCATCACCACGCGGATCATATCCCCGTCGCCGAAGTCGGCGGGACGCAGCGTGCCGCCCACCAGGTTGCGCGGCTCTGCGCCAACCAGCGCGGCAGCCAGCGCTTCCGGCGCTGTCCCGCCCGCAATCAGCGCGGCGCGCAGCGCCCAGATCGCGTCGTAGCCGGCGGCGGCCAGCGGCCCCGGCACCTGCCCGTAGGCCAGCAGGTAGTCCTCCAGGAAGATGCGCGACGCCCGGCCCGGATGGGCATACGACCAGTTGGACGCCCCGATGACTCCGGCAGCCAGCGCTTTGCTGAGAACGCCGGCGCGGACGGCTTCTTCGGCCTGGCGATAGACGAACTGTCCCGTCCAGCCGCCTTTGCGCAACAGGCTGAGCAGGTTCGCCGCGTCCTGCGGCGCGCCCCACATCACCACCGCCTCGGGATTCAGGTCCAGCAGATTACGCGACTCGCCGAGCAGCCCCGCTGAGTCGGCCAGTTGCACGCGCGCGCCGGGGGCAATCCCGCGCCCGGTCAAGACGCTCTCAAAGGCGAGCAGCGCCTCGGTGGATTCGAGGTTGGTCTGCACCAGGGCGAACGAAGTCAGGCCCAGGTCGTCGAGCAGGACGGCGGCCAATGCCTGGCTGTAGAGCCGTTCGGGGGCGCGGATGCGCAGCAGGGTGTTGGTGGCGTCGTCGCCGGTGAGGGTGTCGGCGGTCGCGGCGGTCAGCACGGGCAGGCCCGCCGTCGTGAGCGCCTGCACGGTGTCCTCCGTGAGCGTGCTGCTCTCGTCCGGGCCGAGCAGCGCCACAACGCCCTGGGCGATGAGCGCGTTGGCATCAGCGGCCAGGGAATCGGCGGTGGGCGGTGCGGCCAGCGGAACAAGCTCAAGCTGCACCGTGCCGCGCTCGGTCACCTGGAAGCCACCCGCGCCGTTGATCTGGTCAATGGCAAGCTGCGCACCTTTGTACAGGTCGGAGCCAGCGACGCCCAGGTAACCAATGCGCAGCACGCCAGCCTGGGCCAGGGGGTGGGCGGCCAGCGCCGGCCCGCCTGCCGCGACCAGCAGCGCCAGCAGAGCGATCAGCACCGGCCAGCGCCGGACGCCGGGTACAAGTCGGGTGAGATGATGCATGAGAAGCCTCCTGCGCGTGCGCCGCGCGATCCAGCAGTATGAGCGCGCCCGGTCGCGGCGCGTACCCCTTCCTTTATACGCCAGCCGCCCGCGCAGGGCAAGTGCGGCGGCGTTAGCCTCACCCCCGCTCGGCGCTGACGCGCCTCGCCGCCCCCTCTCCACGTCGTGGAGAGGGGGCAAGCCGAGCGTAGCGAGGCTGGGGGTGAGGCTCTTAGCCAGCCGCCCGCACCTGGCAGGAGAGGCGCAGGCGGCAGCGCGGAGCAGTGATGGGCGTGAGCCAGGGCTGGCCCTATTGCAGCCCGGCCCCCTCGAGCTTCTCTATGGTGAACTCGACGGCGTATTCGTTGGCCTCGTCCAGGTTGTTGAGGTCAGAGTAGGGGTCCGCGATGGCGGAAACCGTGATCAGGAAACGGCCATGCGGCACGACCAGGGCGCGGTAGGCGACAGGCGCGCAGGGATCAAAGGTAGTGCCGCCGATCCAAAGCTGGCCTATGGTGTTGGCCACGCTGCGGGGCATGATGTTGGTGAACAGGCCGGTGTTGAGCCACGCCTGTTGCACCAGGGCGTCGTTCATGAAGGTCACCGGCCCCTGGCTGTCTCTGAAGAGGGCGACGGTGATCTCCAGGTCTTGCACGGCCATCGAGCAATCAAGGCCCGTGGACCACAGCCGGCTGACCTGCCCAATCAGCCCGGCTTGCTGGCCCGCGCTCTGGACGGCGCTTGCCAGCTCGTACAGGCCGCCGGCCTGATACTGCCCCACGACCTGGCCGAGCGTATTGGTGCCGCTGGTCATGTTGTCTAGCGCCCAGGGGGGCGAATTCAGCCCCAGATCGCCGATGGTGGGCATGGCCGCGGCAATGTCGTCCAGAGTGGCGAGTTTCATCGCTGGTGTGGCCGTCGGGGGTTTGGGCTGGATAGGCGTGACTGGCGGGACTGCTGGCGTCTGTGGCAACACGATGGCCGGCGTCGGCTGGAGCGCGACCGCGCCAGGCGTCGGCGTGGACGGGAAGGGTTGCGCCGACTGGGCGTCGGCGTGGGCCAGGACAACGCCGACCAGTTGATCAACCAGATTCCAGACAAGCTGCGGGTCGGTGTTGGCGTCGGCGGTCATGGAGACGGTGATCAGCAAGCCCCAGTATTCCATAAAGACCCAGTACTCGGTCTCCTGAGCGAAACATGAGGCTTCTTTGAGACTTCTGGTGCTTTGCCAGCCGCGTACTTTCTCGGCAGGGGTCAGTTCGTAGCCCAGCCCGACGAAGAATGCCTGCACCTGCGGGTCGTCGAAGAAGGCGCGTCCGGCGGCGGGGTTGCTGAACTGGCCCACGTCACTGTAGATTTCGCTGATGGGTACGTTCGGCTGGCAGGAGGCGTAGGTGACGCTGATCCCCCGCTGCCAGCCATAGGTGGCCGCGATCTGCTGCAAGGCTGTGGCTAGCTCCGGGCTGCCCGCCTGGTTCAGCCCGGCCATCATACTTTCGGTCGTGAAGGTTTCGGTCTGCTGGTTGGCGGCGAAGTCGGGGGGCACATCTGCCGGTTGCAGGTTGATGGCGGTCAGTTGGGCGTCGGTGAGCGGCGGGAACGACGGCTCAGTGGGGGCGGGGGTGCTGGTGGGAATGAGCAGGCCGCCGCCAGCCGTCGGCGTGATAGTTGGGATCAGCAATCCGCCGCCCGCTTCCGGTGTGTTGGTCGGGATCAGCAAGCCGCCAGCCCCTGGGGTGCCGCTGAGGGTCGGCGGAAGTGTGGGCGTTTGGTCGCCCTGCGCGCGGGCGTAGCCGGGCGGCAGCAGGGCCAGCGCGACGAGCACGAAAGACAGCACGACTGAGACGAAGAGGGCCTTGAGGACGGGCGGTTTCACAGGTGACTCTCCTTTGCCTGGCCCTGTGTGCGCGGGTGGCGCAGGCAGGTGTCAGAGCTTGAGCGGACAGAGGGACGATCCAGCCTGACAGAGTGGCCCGCATGGTCTGTGTGGACGGTTGGGGGGCGGCGCAGGCGCAGAGAGGGGGGATGGCGATGGTGAGGCCGCCACAGCCATAGGCCGTGAATGCTACATCCATCTATTAGTATAAGTGATATGGGCAGAGACGCAAGGGGTGGACTGGCCAGGCGTAGGGCATTCGCCGCGAACGCCCCTATCCCCCGGCCCCTTCCCCCAGCAAAGCTAGGGGAAGGGGAGAGTCACCTGCCAGATCGTCCCCCCTCTAGCTTTGCTGGAGGGGGGATTGAGGGGGGAGGCGTTCAGTGAGCCTTCCTGAACCTCCCCTGGCGATAAGTTGTTCGGGCACCTGCTGACAAGGGGCGGAGCAACCGCCGCGAATGCCCGCTGACCTCACCCCCAGCCTCGCTGCGCCGAGCGGGGGTGAGGCTGTTCGGCAGCGTCACGCGAGTTAAGCCTCCCGCGCCGCACTTGCCCTGCGCGGGCGGCAGCGTGTGGCGGTGATGGGCGTGAGCCAGGGCTGGCGCTATTGCAGCCCGGCCCCCTCGAGCTTCTCGACGGTGAAGGCAGCAATATTCTGGGCGATGGTCACCACTTCATTCGGATCGGCGGAGGCCGACGCCGTTAACGCGACCAGGATCAGGAAGCGCTCGTGCGGCACCACCCAGTTGCGGAAGAGAACCGTGCCGCAGCGGTGAAAGTCTGTGCTACCTTCCCACAACTGGCCCTCGCCGCTTGGCATGATGCTGCTGAATACCCCCGTGTTGAGCCACGTCTGCTGGATGGCGGCATCGTTCATATACGCGATTGATCCCTGCGCGTCGTTGAACAGCGCGACATCAATCTCCACATCGAGCAGCGCCGGGTCACCACAGGCCGTCCCCGTGTTCCACAGGTACGACACCTGGCCGATCAGCCCGGCGCGCTGCCCGCCTTGCTGGGTAGCATCGGCGATCTCGGCCAAGCCGCCCGACTGGAAGAGCGCCACCAGCTGGTCGAGCGTATAGATACCGCTCAAGGTCGTGTCGTATTCCCAGGGCGGCGATTCCATGCCTAGCTCATCCATCGTCGGCATGATCGGTTCAATGTCCTGCAGCGTGGCGCGCGCGGCTTCCGGCGTGGGCGTGGGCACTACAACAACGACCTGTGTCGGCTCGATCACGATGGCCGGCGTCGGCTCCAGCACGACCGCGCCAGGGACGGGCGTCGGTGGGAACGGCGTGGAAGCCATGAGGTCGGCATGGGCCACGACCTGCGCGGCGAGCTGGTCAACCAGGCCATTGACCAGGCCGGGATCGGTGTTGGCGTCCGCGACCATCGAAACGTTGATAAACAGCCCCCAATATTCGAAGAAGAGGCCGTACTCAATCTCCTGGGCGAAGCACGTTCCGGCGTCGGGGCCGAGGGTCGTGCGCCAGCCGTGCACGTTCTCAGCCGGGATTATGGCGTACCCCAACGCAGCGAAGAAGTCCTGCACCTGGGGATCCTCGAAGAAGGCGCGGCCTTCGGCGGAACCGGCGAATTGCCCGACTTCGCTGTAAATCTCGCCGATGGGCACGTTGGGCTGGCATGAGGTGTACGTGACGCCGACCGACTGCGCCCAGCCGTAGGTAGATGAGATTTGCTGGAGATTTGTGGCCAGATCAGGTGCGCCGGCGTCGTTCAGCGCGGTGACCATCCCCTCTGCCGTGAACAACTCGACCTGCTGGCTGGCGGCGAAGTCGGCGGGGACATCCGCCGGCTGGATGTTGATGTCGGCCAAGTCGTCTTCGCTCAGCGGCGGGAAGGATGGTTCGGTAGGCGCGGGCGTGCTGGTGGGGATGATGAGGCCGCTGGAAGGTGTACTGGTTGGGATGAGCAGGGACGGCGTGCTGGTCGGGATGAGCAGGCCATCGCCAGTGTCTCCAGTGGTGGGCGTAGGTGAGCCGCTGGGGAACACACTGTCGCTCAGGAGACCCTGAGTAGGCGTCGCCGCTTGCCGGGCGTCGGCGGCCCCGGCTGGCAGCAAGGCCAGCGCAGCGACCAGCACTGCCAGGCCGGCCAACAACACGAACGACTGCGTGACATGCCTCATCATCTCTCTCTCCTTCACCGGGCCGGACCCACCCGCTGCGGGTTGGACAGTCGCGCGCCCATGCTAATAAGGGGTTTGAACTATACAGCGGCAGAACCATCTGCCAGCCGGCGTCTCCACTCGCGGCGCGGTGCGACCTGGCAGCAGGCGCGCCGGACGGTAGATAGGCTGGACGGCGCAGTGCCCGGCATACGCCAGTCACCGGAGGCCGGGGTTGTCTTCTGCCGACGATTCTCTACTCAGTATAAGCCTTACTACGATTTGAAGCGAGTCGGTTGGGGGGCTTCGGAGGCTTCTGAACCGCAGAGGCGCAGAGGGCGCAGAGGAAAGTAAGCCAGAAAGCCCTTCTGCGCCCTGCCCGCCGCCAGACTTCCGAAGTTTTGGAAACTTCGGAAGTCTCTTTCAGACGCCGTTTGAGAACTCGTGCGCCTGCCTTTGCCCCCCATCCCCGGCCCTTCCCCCACGAGGGGGGAAGGGAGAAAAGCGCACACGCTAAGCCCCTCTTCCCTTGCGGGGGAGGGGTTTGGGGTGGGGGGGACCAACTTCTCGAATAATTTCTCTGCCCGGCCAGCGCCGCGCCCAGGACGACCAGC